>JBAVNO010000239.1:0-3397 GCA_049691095.1 Alphaproteobacteria bacterium
CCCGGGACCACCTTGAGCCGGGTGACGAGGTGGCAGTATTCGAGCAGGTCCTGGAGCACCACGGCGGGATCGGCGCCGCTGGCGTACATATCCCGCAGAAGCGCCAACGCCGGCGCGATCTCGCCGCGCATCGCGTTCTCGAACAGATCCACGACGCGCCCGCGGTCGGCCAGGCCCAGCATCTCGCGCACCGTATCCTCGCCGATTTCGGCTGCTCCGGCAGAAGGCCCGGCGGCGGAAGGCGCGGCGGCCGAGAGCCCATGGGCGATCGCGGTATCCAAGAGAGACAGGCCGTCGCGCACCGAGCCGTCGGCCGCGCGCGCGATGAGGGCCAGCGCCGCGGGCGAGAGCACGGCGCCCTCCTTTTTCGCCACATCGGCCAGATGGGCGGAGAGCAGGTCGAATTCCACCCGGCGCAGGTCGAACCTCTGGCAGCGGGAGAGCACGGTGACGGGGACGCGGCGGATCTCGGTGGTGGCGAAGATGAACTTCACATGCTCGGGCGGCTCCTCCAGCGTCTTGAGCAGGGCGTTGAACGCCTGCTTCGAGAGCATGTGGACCTCGTCGATGATGTAGATCTTGTAGCGCGCGGTGACGGGGCGGTAGCGCACCTGCTCGATGAGCTCGCGCACGTCGTCGACGCCGGTGCGGCTGGCGGCGTCCATCTCGATGACGTCCACGTGGCGGTCCTCGGCGATGGCGCGGCAGTGCTCGCACACGCCGCAGGGCTCGCCGGTGGGCCCGCCCTTGCCGTCCGGCCCGATGCAGTTCAAGGCCCGGGCGAGGATCCGCGCCGTCGTCGTCTTGCCCACGCCGCGCACGCCGGTGAGGATGAAGGCATGGGCGAGCCGGCCCGAGGCGATGGCGTTCTTGAGCGTGCGCACCATCGCGTCCTGGCCGATCAGCCCGGCGAAGCTCGCCGGACGGTACTTGCGTGCCAGAACCAGGTAGGGGGCGCTCGTGTCGCGGTCCGTCATCGGCGGTCCGTCATGGGGAAGTGCCCGCGGCGGCCGCGGGCGGGATGGTTGCGTTCAAGGTGGGAGGCTGGTCAAGGCGACCCGGACCAAGACTCGTTACGGCTGCTTCCTTCCGGACCTGACCGGGTTGGCGAGCGACCCGTCCGCCGCCAACCTCCCAGGCGCACTATATCAGGTCTTGGACCCGGAGTCGCAAGCGCGCTCGCCCGCGTGCGCCGGGAAGGGCGCGAACGGGTCGAAAGACCGCGTCGGCCCGCGCTCGTGCCGCCTCGTCAGCGGCGGCGGGGCTGGCCGCGATAGCGGAACGGGTGGGCGTAATAGACGCCCAGGATCTTCACCTCGTGGGAGAAGAACTCCAGCTCCTCGAAGGCCAGGCGCACGTTCATTTCCTCGGGGTGGCCTTCGATGTCGGCATAGAACTGGGCCGAGGTGAAATTGCCGTCGATCATGTAGCTCTCCAGCCTCGTCATGTTGATGCCGTTGGTGGCGAACCCGCCCAGCGCCTTGTAGACGGCGGCCGGCACGTTGCGCACCTGGAAGATGAAGCTGGTGATGACCGGGCCCTTCCTCGGGTTGGGGTCGATGGGCTCCTTGGCCAGGATCAGGAACCGGGTGGTGTTGTGCTCGGCGTCCTCGACTCCGGCCTTGAGCGAGCGCAGGCCGTAGATCTTCCCCGCCAGGTCCGAGGCGATGGCGGCGGCGGACGGGTCGTTTCGCGCCGCCACCTCCGCGGCCGCGCCGGCGGTGTCGGCGTGCACCACCGCGATCACCCGCAGGCTGCGGATGAATTTCCGGCACTGGGACAGGGCATGGACGTGGCTGTGCACGGTCTCGATGTCGCCGATCTTGGCCCCCGGCACGGCCAGCAAATGGTGGATCACGCGCTGGAAGTGCTCGCCGACGATATGGAGCTTGGTGTGGGGCAGGAGCTGATGGATCTCCGCCACCCGGCCCGCGACCGAGTTCTCGACCGGAATCATGGCCAGGGCGGCGCGCCCTTTCTCGACGCACGCGAAGGCGTCCTCGAACGAGTCGCACGGCAGCGTCCGCAATTTCGGATAGGCGGTGCGGCAGGCGAGATCGGAGTAGGCGCCGGGCACGCCCTGGAAGGCGATGACTCCGGCTTTACTGCGGCGCTTCAACATCCATCTCCGCATCGGACGGCGGGCGAGCCGGGCTACGCGGGCGGGCCTTCGAGCAAGGCGCGGGCGCGCTCCAGGTCGGCCGGAGTATCGACGCCCGGCGCGACCTCGTCAACGAGCGCGACGTCGATCCGCATCCCGGCCTCGAGCGCCCGAAGCTGCTCCAAGCGCTCGCGCCGCTCGAGCGGGCTCGGCGGCAACGCCACGAACCGCGCCAGGGCCTGCCTGCGGAAGGCATAGAGTCCGACGTGGTGGAAGAGCGGCCCCTCGCCCGCCGGCACCGCCGCGCGGCTGAAATAGAGCGCGCGGGCCACCCGCCGGCCGGGCTCGCCCGCGAGCACCGCTTTGACGATGTTGGGGTCGGAACGCTGGGCCGCATCGCGGATCTCGAAGGCGAGCGTGGCGATGTCCACCGCCGCCTCGGCCAGCGGCTCGAGCACCGCGGCGATGGTGGCAGGCGCGATGGCGGGAAGATCGCCCTGGAGATTGACGACGACATCGTGGCGGCCCTCGGGATCGAGGTGCTGGACGGCCTCGAAGATCCGGTCGGAGCCGGAGGCGTGACCGGGCTGCGTCATCACCGCGCGGCCGCCGGCGGCCGTGACGGCGCCCGCGATCTCCTCGCTGTCGCAGGCGACCACCACGGGGCCGATCGCGGCCTCCATGGCGCGGCGCATCACATGCACGATCATGGGCCGGCCGTGAATGTCGGCCAGCGGCTTTCCGGGCAGCCGGGTCGCGCCCATGCGGGCCGGGATGATGACGACGGGATGGAGGGACGCGGGCCTGGTCACGGAGCCATCACGGGGGTTGAAAGCGCGTTGCGAAGCCGGTGCCGGTCGGGCACAATCCCGAGACGCACGACGAAGCGTGGGGACGCGTCGCCCGCGGGACCGGGAAGCGTTATACGTCCCGGGCGGCGGGCCGGAAAGAACCGTTTCACCGGGTCATCGGCGGGGGGGCCGGTAGGGCTGCGGGCCGGGGCTGGACATGCCGGTTCGCGCCGAGGCGCCGGACAGGACCGGCGGCGCAGGGAAGGCATCATGAAACAGATCGAAGTGAACAAGATTGCCGGCGCCATCCTGCTCGCCATCCTGGTCGTGACGGCCATACGCCTGATCGGCAACGGCCTGTTCGAATCGAAGGAGCCCCAGATGGAGGCGGCGAAGGTAGCGGCCGCCCCCGGCGCGCCGGCGCCCGAGCAACAGGCGGCCGCACCCAAGGAAGAGGCCGCCCCGGCCCCCGAAACCCCGGCGGCGGCGGAAAAGCCCGCCCCGG
>JBAVNO010000240.1:0-10642 GCA_049691095.1 Alphaproteobacteria bacterium
GCGGTGGCCGACGGCATGGGCGGCGCGCCGGAAGGCCGGTTCGCGGCCGAGCTGGCGGTGCTGGGATTCTTCGCCTCCTATTTCGCCGCGCCCGCGCCCATGGACGCGCAGCACGCTCTGCTGGCCGCGGTCCGGGACGCCAACGCCCGCATCTTCGCCAAGGCCCGCGAGAATCCGGCGTTTCGCGGCATGGGCGCGACGCTGACGGCCGCGGCCCTGGTCGAGGACCAAGGCCAAATCACGGCCCACATCGTGCACGTGGGCGACAGCAGCGCCTTCCTCTGGTCTGCGGGCCGGATTCGCGCGCTCACCCGGGAGCACAATCTGCGCGACCAGGGACTCCCCCACATCCTCACCCGCTCGGTCGGCACCCATGCGGAGGTCGAGGCCGATTATGCGACGTGTGCGATCGGTCCCGGCGACCGGCTTTTGTTGTGCACCGACGGGGTGAGCGGCTCCCTCGGCCGGCGCGAGATCGGGGCGCTTCTGGGCCATGGCGCGCCCGCCGACGCGGCCCGGGCGATCGTCGAAGCGGCGCTGGCGGCCGGGACGTCGGACAACGCCACGGCCCTGGTGATCGAGGCCGCGTGACGCGGCACCCCACCGGTTCCAAAGCCTTGCCGTTGGTGTACTATTCGCCCGCCACACGTCCCACCGCCCTTGGCACATGAGGACCCGATGATTCCGCGATACAGCCGGCCGCAAATGGCGGCGATCTGGGAGCCGGAGGCGAAGTTCGGCATCTGGCTCGAGATCGAGTCCCACGCCGCGGACGCGCAGGCCGCGCTGGGCGTCATTCCCAAGGCGGCGGCCAAGGCGATCCGGGAGCGGGGCCGTTTCGAGGTGGCCCGGATCGACGCCATCGAGCGCGAGACCCGTCACGACGTGATCGCGTTCCTCACCAACGTCGCCGAACATGTGGGCCCCGAGGCGCGCTTCCTGCATCAGGGCATGACGTCGTCCGACGTGCTGGACACGTGCCTCGCGGTGCAGCTCGTGCGCGCCGCCGACATCCTGCTGGGCGACATCGACGCGGTCCTGCGCGCGCTCAAGCGCCGCGCCTTCCAGCACAAGAACACGGTGTGCATCGGGCGCAGCCACGGCATCCACGCCGAGCCCACCACCTTCGGCCTCAAGCTCGCGGGCTTCTATGCGGAGTTCGCGCGGGCCCGCGCCCGGCTCGAGGCCGCGCGGGGCGAGATCGGCACCTGCGCCATTTCGGGCGCGGTCGGGACCTTCGCCGCCATCGACCCCGGCGTCGAGGACCATGTGGCGCGCAAGATGGGCCTGACGCCCGAGCCGGTCTCGACCCAAATCATCCCCCGCGACCGGCACGCCCTGTATTTCGCGACGCTGGGCGTGATCGCGAGCTCGATGGAGCGGCTGGCGACGGAGATCCGCCATTTGCAGCGAACGGAAGTGGGCGAAGCCGAGGAATATTTCGCGCCCGGCCAGAAGGGATCGAGCGCCATGCCGCACAAGCGCAACCCGGTGCTGTCGGAGAATCTGACCGGGCTCGCCCGCGTGGTGCGCGGCTATGTGATTCCGGCGCTCGAGAACGTGGCGCTGTGGCACGAGCGCGACATCTCTCACTCGTCGGTGGAGCGCATCATCGCACCCGACGCCACCGTGACGCTGGACTTCGCGCTCGCCCGGCTGGCGGAGATCGTCGACAAGCTGGTGGTGTACCCCGAGCGCATGCGAGCCAATCTGGACGCGCTGGGCGGACTCGTGTTCTCGCAGCGGGTGCTGCTGGCGCTGACCCAGAAGGGCATGAGCCGCGAGGCCGCCTACAAGGCGGTGCAGCGCACCGCCATGGCGGTCCATAAGGGCCGGGGGAGCTTCCGCGAGCTATTGGCCAAGGACAAGGACGTGTCCCGGCACCTGAGCAAGGCCGGGCTGGCCGCGCTGTTCGACCTCGGCTACCACACCAAGCACGTGGATACGATCTTCGAGCGCGTGTTCGGAACGGCGGGGCGCGCCGCGGCGCGGCGGAAAAAATCGCGCTAGAACGCGGCGGCGGAACGCCCGGTCAAAAGCCCTCGGGCGTTCCGGGTTTGGCTTCCTTGCGGACCTGTTCCATCGCCAGCTGCTGCAGCCGGTCCATCTCCTTACGCAGGCGGTGCTCGCTCATGTCCACGCCCCTGGCGGTGAAGTCCTTGAGCACCTTCTGGAGCACGTCCTCGTCGCCGGGCTTGTCGAAGTCGGATTCGACGACTTCTCTGGCGTAGGCCGCGGCATCGTCCTTACCGAGACCCATGAGCTCCGCCGCCCACAGGCCCAGAAGCTTGTTGCGCCGTGCGTTCACCTTGAAGGCGATTTCCTGATCCTGGCGATATTTCGCCTCGAATGCTTTTTCTCTGTCGTCGAACTTGGTCATCAGGGGTTCGTCTCCGTGTCCGGTCCTGGTTCCATTCTGCCAACGGGGGCGGCGCGGGTCCATCCTTATGGCCCCCGCTTTCGGGCCTGTCTTATAGCCGTTGGCGGGGCGAAGTGGTATCGAAACGCCATGTGCACCGTGGTGCTCCTGCGCCGTCCCGGCCATGCCTGGCCGATCCTGCTCGCCGCCAACCGCGACGAAATGTCCGAACGCCCCTGGGAGATTCCCGGCCGCCATTGGCCGGACCGCCCCGAAGTGGTGGCGGGGCTGGACCGTCTGGGGGGCGGCAGCTGGCTGGGGCTGAACGACCACGGCGTGGTGGCGGCGGTCTTGAACCGGCAGGGCTCGTTGGGCCCCAAGGAGGGCAAGCGAAGCCGAGGCGAGCTGGTGCTCGAAGCCCTCGATCACGCCGACGCCACCTCGGCCGCCCAGGCGCTGTCCGAAATCGACCCCGCCGCCTACCGCTCCTTCAATCTGGTGGTGGCCGACAGCCACGACGCCTTCTGGATCGCGAGCCGGCGGGACGACGGCAACGGCCGCCTCGAAGCGCAGGAGCTTCCCGAAGGCATCTCCATGATCACCGCCTATGACCGCAACGATCCCGCCTCGGCCCGGATCCGCGCCTTCCTGCCCCGTTTCGAGCAGGCGGCGGCCCCCGACCCCGACAAGGGGGTGGCCGGCTGGCAGGACTGGACCCGGCTGCTGGCGAGCCGGCTTCACGACGTGAGCCGCGGCCCAGGCGCTGGAGGCGACGAGGAGGGCGGACCGGCCTCGGCCATGACGGTGGCGGCCGAAAACGGCTTCGGAACCGTCTCCAGCTCGCTCATCGCCGTTCCCCTGCCCGCGCTGCCGCCCCGCCGCCCGGTGTGGCTGTTTGCGGCCGGAAGGCCCGGCGAGGTCGCCTATAGGAACATGACCCTATGACGGGGTTTTTTCCTCAGGCGTTTCCGCGGCCTCGCGACGGTTTTGGGGTGAGCCGCCAAGTCCCTGGCTTTACATGCATTTTCTGGACTCGCGGGCGGCGTCATTGTGTTGCCGGGAGACAGTTGCTATATCAAGCGCAGCAGGGCGAGCGGCCGGGACGGTTCGCTCGCCCAAAGGTTTTCCTCCCCCAGTCCGGATTAGCGCCATGAGCCGCCGCCGACAGATTTACGAAGGTAAGGCGAAGGTTTTGTTCGAGGGCCCCGAGCCCGGCACCATCGTCCAGTATTTCAAGGACGATGCGACGGCGTTCAACGCCAAGAAGCGGGGCATCATCACCGGCAAGGGCGTTATCAACAACCGGATCTCGGAACATCTGATGCTGCGCCTGAACGAGATCGGCGTCCCCACCCATTTCGTGCGCCGGCTCAACATGCGCGAGCAGCTGGTCAAGGCGGTGGAGATCATCCCCCTCGAGGTGGTGGTACGGAACGTCGCGGCGGGCTCGATTTCCGAGCGGCTGGGAATCGCGGAAGGCACGCCGCTGCCGCGCTCGATCATCGAGTACTATTACAAGTCCGACGAGCTCAACGACCCCATGGTGGCCGAGGAGCACATCACCGCCTTCAACTGGGCCACGCCCCAGGAAGTGGACGAGATTCTTTCGCTGGCGCTTCGGGTCAACGACTTCCTGACCGGGCTGTTCCTGGGCGTCGGCTTGCGGCTGGTGGACTTCAAGTTGGAGTTCGGCCGTCTGTGGGAAGACGAGGACATGCGGATCGTGGTGGCCGACGAGATCAGCCCCGATTCCTGCCGGCTGTGGGACGTCAAGACCAACGAGAAGATGGACAAGGACCGTTTCCGCCGCGACCTGGGCGACGTCGAAGAGGCGTACCAGGAGGTGGCGCGGCGTCTCGGCATCCTGCCGGAGGGCGGACCCCGGGACCTCAAGGGCCCGGACATCATGCAGTAACCCGCGGCTCGGGAGAGCAAGGGTGAAGGCCCGCGTTCACATCACGCTGAAGCAAGGGGTTCTCGACCCCCAGGGCAAGGCCATCGCCCATGCGCTGGCGACGCTGGGCTTTTCCGGCGTCACCGACGTGCGCCAAGGCAAGTACATCGAGATCGACGTCGAGGAACGCGACGCGGCTTCGGCCAAGGCCCGGGTTTCGGCCATGTGCGAGCAGCTGTTGGCGAACACGGTGATCGAGAACTATACCGTGGAGATCGCAAAGTGACGGCGCGCCGCGCTGCGTGCGCGCGCCCTGAATGTCAGCCGACGTGAAATCCGCCGTCATCGTCTTTCCCGGCTCCAATTGCGACCGCGACGCGGCGGTGGCGCTGCGCCAGGCGACCGGCGCCGCGCCGCTCATGGTGTGGCACCGGGACGCGGATTTTCCCCAGGTCGATCTCATCGTCCTTCCGGGCGGGTTTTCCTACGGCGATTACCTGCGCTGCGGCGCCATGGCGGCCCATTCGCCGGTCATGCGCGAGGTGGCGGCGCGGGCCAAGAAGGGCGTCGCCGTGCTCGGCATCTGCAACGGCTTCCAGACCCTGACCGAGGCCGGGCTCCTGCCGGGTGCGCTGCTGCCCAACGCCAACCTGAAATTCATCTGCCGCGACGTTTTCCTGAAGCCGGAAACCTCCGATACTCCCTTCAGCCGCCGGTACGCGAAGGGCCAGGTGCTTCACTTTCCCATCGCCCACGGCGACGGCAATTATTTCGCCGACCACGCGACCCTCGATGCCCTGGAAGACAGCGGGCAGATCGCGTTCCGCTATTGCGACGAAACCGGTGCCGTGACCGACGAGGCGAATCCCAACGGATCGGCCCGCAACATCGCCGGCATCTTCAACCGCTCCCGCACCGTGCTGGGCCTCATGCCGCACCCCGAGCGGGCGTTCGATCCGTTGCTCGACGGCACCGATGGAAGGCCGATGTTCGACTCCCTCATCGAGGCGCTGTCGTGACGGCCGACGGCAGCGCCCCCGCGATCACGCCCGAAATCGTCGCCGCCCACGGGCTGAGCGGCGAGGAGTACGGTCGCGTCCTTTCCATCCTCGGGCGCGAGCCGAACCTGACCGAGCTCGGCATCTTCTCGGTGATGTGGAGCGAGCACTGCTCGTACAAATCCTCGAAAAAGTGGCTGAAGACGCTGCCTACCGAAGCGCCGTGGGTCATCTGCGGGCCGGGCGAGAATGCGGGCGTCATCGACATCGGCGACGGCCTTGCCGCCATCTTCAAGATGGAAAGCCACAACCATCCGTCCTTCATCGAGCCCTATCAGGGCGCGGCCACGGGGGTGGGCGGAATCCTGCGCGACGTGTTCACCATGGGGGCGCGCCCCGTCGCCAACATGAACGCGCTGCGCTTCGGCAGCCCCGATCACCCCAAGACCAGGCACCTGGTGGCGGGCGTGGTGCGCGGGATCGGCGGCTACGGCAACTGCATCGGCGTGCCCACGGTGGGCGGCGAGACCGAGTTCCATCCCGCCTACAACGGCAACATCCTGGTCAACGCCATGACCGTCGGCATCGCGCGCAAGGACCGCATCTTCTATTCCGCGGCCGCGGGCGTCGGCAATCCGGTGGTCTATGTCGGCTCCAAGACCGGGCGCGACGGCATCCACGGCGCGACCATGGCCTCGGCGGAGTTCCGCGACGACGACCAGGCCAAGCGCCCGACCGTGCAGGTCGGCGACCCCTTCACGGAAAAGCTCCTGCTCGAGGCCTGCCTCGAACTGATGGCGACCGACGCCATCGTCGCGATCCAGGACATGGGCGCGGCGGGGCTCACCTCGTCGTCGTTCGAGATGGCGTCCAAGGGCGGGCTCGGCGTCGAGATGGATCTGGACAAGGTGCCGCTCCGCGAGGAGGGCATGACCGCCTACGAGATCATGCTGTCCGAAAGCCAGGAGCGGATGCTGATGGTGCTCAAACCCGGGCGCGAGGAGCTGGCGCGCGCGGTGTTCGAGAAATGGGAGCTCGATTTCGCGATCATGGGCAGATTGACCGACACCGGGCGCATGGTGCTGAAGCGGAAGGGCCGCGTGGTCGCCGACCTTCCCATTGCGCCGTTGGCCAAGGCGGCGCCGGAATACGACCGCCCCTGGACAACGCCCAAAAGACCCGAGCGCCTCGACCTTTCCCGCGTGCCGGCGCCCAACGACGTTTCGGCCGCGCTCGTGACGCTGGTGGGCGGACCGAACCTTTGCTCCAAGCGCTGGGTCTACGAGCAATACGACCACATGGTGATGGGCGATACGGTCCAGCGGCCGGGCGGCGACGCCGCGGTGGTGCGCGTCCACGGCACCAACCGCGCGCTCGCCATTTCGACCGACTGCACGCCCCGCTATTGCTATGCCGATCCGGAAACGGGCGGGGCCCAGGCGGTGGCGGAAACCTGGCGCAACCTGACGGCGGCCGGTGCCAAGCCGCTCGCCATCACCGACAATCTCAACTTCGGCAATCCCGAGCGGCCCGAGATCATGGGCCAGTTCGTGGGCTGCATCAAAGGCATCGGCGCCGCCTGCCGGGCGCTCGACTTCCCGGTCGTGTCGGGGAACGTGTCCCTCTACAACGAGACCAACGCCGTTGCGATCCTGCCCACGCCGGCGATCGGCGGCGTCGGCGTGATCGAGGACGTGACGAAGACCATGACCATCGGCTTCAAGGCCGCGGGCCAGTCCGTGATCGTGATCGGCGCGACCGAGGGCGAGCTCGGATGTTCGGCCTACTTGCGCGACGTCGTCGGCGTCGATGTGCCGGATCCGGCCGCCGGCGCGCCGCCCCCCGTCGATCTCGCGGCCGAGCGCAGGAACGGCGACTTCGTGCGCGGCCTCATCCACGATGGGCTGATCACCGCCTGCCATGACGTTTCGGACGGCGGAATCGGCGTGGCGCTGGCCGAGATGGCGGTCAAGAGCGGCATCGGCGCCTCGATCGCGGGGCCGGGGGGCGCGGAAAAGGCCCTTCCCGTTCACGCCTGGCTGTTCGGCGAGGATCAGGCGCGCTACGTGATCGCGACCGCGAACCCCGATGCCGTGCTCTCGCGGGCCAAGGACAAGGGCGTGCCGGCGCAGACGATCGGCGTCACCGGCGGCGGCTCATTGACACTCCCCGGAGCCAATGCCATATCCGTCTCGAACTTGCAGCAGGCCGTCGAGGCCTGGTTTCCCGCTTACATGGGCTGACCTTCCGGGGGCGAGACCGCAATGCCGATGGACATGGGCGAAATCGAGCGACTGATCCGCGCCGGCCTTCCCGACGCCGAGGTGACCGTCGCGGACCTGCGCGGCGACGGAGACCATTACGCAGCCATGGTTATTTCGCCTTCCTTCGCCGGGAAGAGCCGGGTGCAGCGCCACCAGATGGTCTATAAGGCCTTGGGCGGCCGGATGGGCGGCGAGCTCCACGCGCTGGCGCTCCAGACCTATTCGCCCGAGGAAACGTAACCGCGCGCAACCGATTCAACGAAAGGGCTGAACATGAGCACCATTGCCAATCCCGTTCACGCGCGCATCGCCGCCGAAGTGCAGGACAACGAAGTCGTCTTGTACATGAAGGGCTCGCCCGTGTTTCCCCAGTGCGGGTTTTCGGCCGCGGTGGTGCAGGTGTTGACCCACTTGGGCGTGAAGTTCAAGGGCGTCGACGTGCTGGTGGACCCGAGCCTGAGGCAGGGGATCAAGGACTACAGCGAATGGCCGACGATCCCTCAGCTCTACATCAAGGGCGAGTTCGTGGGCGGCGCCGACATCGTGCGCGAGATGTTCCAGACCGGCGAATTGGCCGATCTGTTCCGCAGCAAGGGCGTCGCATTCCTGGACCAGGACTAGCCGCGCCCCACCCGTTCCGTTTCACCGACAATAAAATGGGGCCGCGATTCGCGGCCCCATTTGCTTTCACCCCGAAATTCCCTGGTCCCGGCGCGCTCCCGCGGACCGCGCCGACCGAATCACTTCCCGTCGAGCACGAACGAGATCTTCCCGTCGACGCGGTACTTCACGATCTTCCCGTTCTCGACCACGGCGCTGAAATTGTCGACCCAGATCGACTTGACGTTCCGCACCGATTTCGATGCGATCCTGACCGCCGAGTGCGCCGCGTCCTCCCAACTCTTGTCGGACTCGGCCATGACTTCGATGACTTTGATGAGCGACATGTGGCCTCCCTTTTTCGTTCCGCTTCGTTCGCCGCAAACACCTCGTTCCGGCCGGCGGCGTTATCCGTTATCGGAAAAAGCGTAGGAAGGCATAGTGGACCTCACAATGATCCAGATCAACCGCCGGCGGGAGGAACGCCGTTCGCGCGAGTACGAAAAAGCCGCCCACAGGGCGGCTCTCCGTGATCCGTGATGTCCGGCTCGCTAGCGCGAGTAGAACTCGACCACCAGATTGGGCTCCATCCGCACCGGATAGGGCACGTCGGCGAGCGCGGGACCGCGCACGAACTTTCCGCGCATCTTGTCGAAATCGACTTCGAGATAGTCGGGCACGTCGCGCTCGGCCGAGGAAATCGCGTCGAGCACCAAGGGCAGCTCGCGCGACTTCTGGCGCACCTCGATGACGTCGCCGTCCTTCACCTGATAGGACGGGATGTTCACCTTGCGGCCGTTGACGCGGACATGGCCGTGGTTCACGAACTGGCGCGCCGCAAACATGGTGGGCACGAATTTCATGCGGTACACGCACGCGTCCAGACGCCTTTCCAACAGCGCCACCAGGTTCTCGCCGGTGTCGCCGCGCCGCCGCGCCGCCTCGGCATAGATGCGGCGGAACTGGCGCTCGTTGATGTTGGCGTAATAGCCCTTCAGCTTCTGCTTGGCCGACAGGTGGATGCCGAAATCGGACAGCTTGCGCCGCCGGGTCGGACCGTGCTGGCCGGGGCCGTACTCGCGCTTGTTGACCGGGCTCTTGGGCCGGCCCCACAGGTTCTCCCCGTGGCGGCGGTCGATCTTGTACTTGGAGGCGTGGCGTTTGGTCATGGAACTCCGTATTTCCGGCCAAGGGCTTATCGGCCCTCCAGGCGAGCGCCGTACTATACTTACGGGCCGAGCCTTGTCAAACCCAATCGGCCCATATCTAAGTCCTTGATCGGCGGGCTTAAAGACCGGCGGCGCGACAGCCGCCCTATTTCCGGCCGCGCCTGCCCCACGGCCGCCCGGTCAGCGACACGATGATCCCGTGCAGCGTGCGCACCTCGTGCTCCAGCAGGCCCGCCCGCTGGAAGATGTTGCGCAGGTTCCGGACCATGATCGGGCGGCGCTCCTTGACCCGCAGGAAGCCGGTACGGTCTAGCTCATGCTCCAGGTGTTCGAACAGTCCGGCGAGATCCCCCTTTGTGGCGGGTCCGCCCTCGCCCTTGCGGGCGCGCCGCACCGAGCGCGGGGCGGCGGGCGCGGTTTCCGCGGCCATCAGCCATTCGTATCCTACCATCAGCACCGCGTGCGCCAGGTTGAGGGACCGGAAGGCGGGGTTGAGCGGCGCGATGATGAGCGTATCGGCCAGCACCACGTCGTCGTTCGTCAGCCCCCTCCGCTCCGGGCCGAACAGCACGCCGCAGGACTCGCCCTCACCGCAAATCGCGCGCAGCGAGAGCGCCGCCTCGCGCGGGGTCACCGCCGGCTTCGCCATGTCGCGGGTCCGGGCCGTGGTCGCGAAGACGAAGGCGAGATCGGCGACGGCTTCGCGGGTCGACGCGAAGAGCTTGGCGCCTTCGATGACGCTGTCCGCGCCCGAGGCCGACGCCAGCGCCCTGCCGTTGGGCCAGCCGTCGCGGGGATTGACGAGGCGCAGTTCGCTCAAGCCGCAGTTCAACATCGCCCGCGCGGCGGCGCCGATGTTCTCGCCAAGTTGCGGCTCCACCAGGATGATGGCCGGTGTGTTCGCGGGCGGGGCGCCCTGCGCGGCCGCGGCGGCGGGCATTGTCTTGGACTTGCCGGTGCGCGGCTTCACTGTGCGCTTCGATTTCCCCGGCGTGCGCTTCATCGAGCCGCTCGCGACGCTCACAGCTTCGGGCGGTCGCGCGTCAGCTTGTAGGTGATGCTGTCGTTGAGCGCGAGGAAAGATGCGTCGATCACGTTGGGCGACACGCCGACGGTGGACCAGGTGTCGCCGGTGCCGTCGGAGGATTCGATCATCACCCGCGTCACCGCCTTGGTCCCCTCGCCCGGCGTGAGGATGCGCACCTTGTAATCGAGCAGCCGCAGGTCGTGAAGCTCGGGGTAGGCAGGGACGAGGGCTTTGCGCAGCGCCGCATCGAGCGCATTCACCGGGCCGTTGCCCTCGGCGACCGTCATGATCTGCTGGTTGCCCACCATGACCTTCGCGGTCGCCTCGGAAA
>JBAVNO010000241.1:0-4687 GCA_049691095.1 Alphaproteobacteria bacterium
CTGCTCGGCTGCGGCGGATTCCTCCGTGGTGCGCACGTCGCCGGTGATCAGTCCGCCGCACTCGATCTCGATTTCCCCGTAGCGCACCTCTCCGACCACCCGGCCGGTGGAACGAATCGAAAGGCGCTTCTTCACCATGAGCTTGCCTTCGAAGCGGCCGCTGATGTCGGCGGTTTCCACTTCCGCCGAGCCCTTGAAATGTCCGGTCGCGGCGATGTCCATGGACTGGCTTTCGGCCAGCGAGGCCTCGACCCGGCCTTCGATGACCAGCTTGTTGCAGGCCGTGATCTCCCCGGTGAGGAAGATGTCGCGGCCGACGATCAGCTTCTTGCCCTCGTGGGCGGCGGGCTCGCTTGATTCGGGCGGGCGCGCGGCGGACCCCGGCAGATCGACGCGGCGGCGCGCGATGTCGGGGCGCATGGGCGGAGTCGAATTACGCGAGCTGGGCATGGTGTTCCCCACTTGTGAAAGGGCCGCGGCACCGGGAGGAGCGGACCGGAACAGAGCCCCTGGATCGGCGTCCGGTTTCGGACTGATGTCGCCTTTACCCGATGCTGACTTCCGGCGGCTGAACATGGCTCTCTAAATCTGGCGGCGATCGTTAACGATTCGGGGGCGCGAGCCTTGAGCCTCGCCGCTCTCCGGTGTCCCAGGCGCGGCTCGAATGGGACCGCGTAAGCCCTCGAAAATATGCACCATAAAGGCGGTGGCCACCACCGGCGTCAATAGGTTTGCGAACGGCAGGCTGGACAGGAAGGCGATCACGGCGCCGGCCAGAATCAACCGTCCCAAGGCCGCCTGCCGCAACGCCGCGGCCTGGCGGGCATCGATGCGCCTCAAGGCCACCAGTTCGAAATATTCGCGCCCCAAGAGATAGCCGTTCAAGCCGTAAAACAACACGGCCCCGAATGGCGGAACGAACATCAGGATACCATAGAGCGGCAGCGCCAACAGGTTCAGGGCCACGGTGACGGCGGCGAACTTCACGGCCGCCCACGTCACCTCGGCCAGCGGCTGGCGGCGGGGCGGGGGCAGATCGGGATAGTGCCGCGCCTCGACCAGTCCGGCCACGTCCTCGAGGAAGAAGCTCAGGATCAGCAGGGCCACGCCGGGAAACAGCAGCAGCGACACGACGAGCGCCGCGAATCCGCCCAGCACGTCCACCGCCCAATCGAGGGCGGGGAGAGCGAAGAAATGGCTGTGCGACAAGGCCCAAGCCACGAGCACGAGCAGCACGGCGAACAAGGCGGCGGTGACCACAAGGCTGCGCCAGGCGAGACGCCTCGTCGCCCGATCGCTCAGCTGACCGAAGGCCTTGATTAGGGCCGAGAGCACCAATCACCTCGCCGCATCGCCCGCCTCGCGCCGGAAAGGAGACAGGCTCCGCCGCGACCGGGACCTGATTACCGCTTGGAGAAGGGCGCCGCAAGCGCGGCGCGATACCGGCCGGATGCGCGCCAATCCACGCCAATGCGTGTGATTTGGGCGCGCCACGAGGTCGAGGCCGCGGTCTTGTGCGGCCTCCATGGGCGGCTATACTGCCCGGTGATTCGGGCTCCGGCGCGAGCCCCTATTTCGATGACAAGGCGATGGTTCATCAGGGCTCCGTGCACAAGGCCGGACACGGGAAACCGGCGCGGACAGCCCCGCCGCGGCACGCCGCGGGCTCGTCGCCCCGGGGCACGCCAGGAGCCCGCTCCCCGAAATCGGGCGCGGCGGGGCTCGACGTGGTGGGGATCGGCAACGCGATCCTCGACGTCATCGCCCACGCCGACGACGACTTCCTGCTTACCAGCGGATTGCCCAAAGGGGCCATGACCCTGATCGACGCCGCGCGTGCGGCCGAGCTCTACGATTCGATGGGCCCGGCGGTCGAGGTGTCGGGCGGGTCGGCCGCCAACACCCTGGTGGCTCTGGCCTCGTTCGGCGGCAGCGGCGGCTTCATCGGCAAGGTCCGCAACGACCAGCTGGGCGGCATCTTCCGCCATGACATCCACGCCGCCGGCGTGTTGTTCACCACCCCGCCGGCGGAGACAGGCCCGCCCACGGCGCGCTGCCTCATCTTCGTGACACCCGATGCGCAGCGCACCATGCAGACCTATCTCGGCGCCTGCACCGGATTGACGCCCGAGGACATCGACGAGGAGCTCATCACGGGCGCGAAGGTCACCTATCTCGAGGGCTACCTCTGGGACCCGCCCCAGGCCAAGGAGGCGTTTCTCAAGGCGGCGCAGCTCGCCCATAAAGCCGGGCGCAAGGTGGCTCTCAGCCTTTCCGATCCCTTCTGCGTCGAACGGCACCGGGCGGAGTTCCACGAGCTGGTCGAGCACCATGTTGATATCCTGTTCGCCAACGAATTCGAGATCATGTCGCTCTACGAGGTGTCGCACTTCGACGACGTGGTTCAGCATGTGCGCGGCATGTGCGAGATCGCCGCACTCACGCGCAGCGCGAAGGGATCGGTGATCCTGTCCGGCCAGGAGGTCCACGTCATCGACGCCACGCCGATCCCCCAAGTGGTCGACACGACCGGCGCCGGCGACGCCTACGCCGGGGGATTCCTGTACGGCCTCACGCGCGGATTCGACCTGGCCGGGTGCGGGCGGCTGGGCAGCATCGCGGCGGCGGAGGTCATCGGCCATTTCGGGGCCCGCCCCGAAACCCCGCTCGTCGATCTGGTCGCGGCGGCGGAGTTGTGACGGGTCCGATGGCCGGCGGGACGAAGACCGGAGTCGAGCGCGCACAGGCACGCGGCGCATGATGCATCCGATGCTGCGGCGATGGGTCGAGGCGGTCGCGATCTACCGCGATCCGCGGATTCTGGCCATCTTCTTCATGGGATTCTCGAGCGGCCTGCCGCTCGCCCTCATCGGCGCGACGCTCGGCGTGTGGCTGGGCGAGGCCAAGGTTTCGCTCACCGCCATCGGGTTCTTCGCCCTGACGGGAGTTGCCTACAACGTGAAATTCCTGTGGTCGCCGGTGATGGACCGCGCGCCCATTCCCTGGCTCACGCGGAAGTTGGGCCGGCGCCGCAGCTGGGCGCTCGTGACCCAGGCCTTGCTCATCGCCGCGATCCTGGGATTGGGCCACACCGATCCCGGAGCCAATCCGGCCGCAACCGCCCTGTTCGCGGTCCTGGTGGCGTTCGCGTCCGCAAGCCAGGACATCGTGATCGACGCTTTCCGGGTCGATCTCCTGGCCGATCACGAGCAAGGCGCCGGGGCCGCCGCCACGGGGCTCGGCTGGCGCACCGGCGCGCTGGTGTCCGGCGCGGGGGCGCTTTATGCGGCGGCGTTCGGCGGCTGGAGTTTCGCCTACATGGTCATGGCGGCATGCGTGCTGGTCGGCATGGCGGCGGTGCTGCTGACCCGCGATCCGAATGGCCGCGCCGATCCTCCCGGCGCGAGCGATCACGGACAAACCTTCGCCGCCTGGCTCAAAAGTGCGGTGATCGACCCCTTCGCCGATTTCATCGTGCGCCAGGACTGGGCGCTCATTCTCCTGTTCGTGGCGCTCTACAAGATGGGCGACGCCTTCGCCGGCGTCATGTCGAGCCCGTTCTACGTCGCCATGGGCTTCACCAAGTCCGAGATCGCCACCGTGAGCAAGATCTTCGGCACGGCCGCCACGGGCATCGGGGTCGTGTTCGGCGGCATCCTGGTGTACCGGTTCGGGACCATGGCGGCGCTGATCTTCTGCGGCGTCCTGCAGATGCTCTCGAACCTGATGTTCGCGATTCAGGCCGTGGTGGGCCACGATGTCGGTTTCCTCATGCTCACCATCGGCATCGAGAATGTGAGCGGCGGCATGGGGTCGGCGGCCTTCGTCGCCTATCTGTCGGCGCTGTGCACGACCGCCTTCACCGCCACGCAATATGCGCTGTTGTCGTCCTTGGCCGTGATGCCGCGCACCTTCTTGGCCTCGTCGGGTGGGATCGTGGCCGACGAATTGGGCTGGGTCCGGTTCTTCATCGTCAGCACGTTCGCCGCCGTGCCGGGCCTCCTGGTTCTGTTCGCGCTGATTCGGCGCCGCGGCGCGCCCTTGACCGAACGGCCGGGGACCTAGCGCTGCCGGGCTTCCGATCGGGAAAAGGCGGCCTCGGCCGGTTGATCGAGCGCATTGGACGGGCGCAAGGCCGGGCCTAAATTCATCTCGTAACGCATGTCCCGCCGCGCCCCTTTTGGCGGGTCACGGACAAGGAAGCCCTCGATGCGTATCGGCGTGCCCAAGGAGATCAAGGTCCACGAATACCGGGTCGGCCTGGTGCCGGCCTCGGTGCGCGAGCTCGTCCATCACGGTCACGAAGTGGTGGTGGAAACCGGTGCCGGCGCCGGCATCGGCTGCGGCGACGACGTATACGAGGCCGCCGGCGCCAGGATCGCCGCCTCCGTCATGGAGGTGTTCGAAACCGCCGAGATGATCGTCAAGGTGAAGGAGCCGCAGCCGATCGAGATTCCGATGCTGCGTCACGGCCAGGTGCTGTTCACCTATCTCCACCTCGCCCCCGACCCGGCGCAGACCGAGGGGCTGGTGAAATCGGGCTGCACCGCGATCGCTTACGAGACGGTGACGGATGCGGCCGGCGCGCTTCCTTTGCTGAGGCCCATGAGCGAAGTGGCGGGACGGCTCGCCGCGCAGGTTGCCGCCCGGTACCTGGAGAAGCCCCTGGGCGGCGCCGGGATTCTAC
>JBAVNO010000242.1:0-7789 GCA_049691095.1 Alphaproteobacteria bacterium
GGTCGTAGGCCATGAACTCCGCCCCGCCCTTCTCCGCCAGCACCTTCGTGATCGCCGCCGTCAGCGTCGTCTTCCCATGGTCCACGTGACCAATCGTCCCGATGTTGCAGTGCGGCTTCGTCCGCTCGAATTTCGCTTTCGCCATGGAAAACTCTCCGTCTACCCCGTCTAACCTGGTCGGCCTTCGGCTCTAGGGCCTAGGCCATTTTGGCGCGGACCTCGTCGGCCACCGCCTGAGGAACCTGCGCGTAGTGATCGAAATGCATCGTGTACTGGGCGCGCCCCTGCGACATCGAGCGCAGCGTGTTGACGTAACCGAACATGTTGGCGAGCGGCACCATCGCGTTGATGACGCGCGCATTGCCGCGCTGGTCCATGCCCGTGACTTGGCCGCGGCGGCTGTTCAGATCGCCGATCACATCGCCCATGTAGTCGTCGGGCGTCACCACCTCGACCCGCATCATCGGCTCGAGCAGCACCGGGCCGGCCTTGGCCACGCCCTCGCGGAAGCACTGGCGGCCGGCGATCTCGAACGCCATCACGCTCGAGTCCACGTCGTGATAGGCGCCGTCGACCAGCGTCGCCATGAAGTCGATCAGCGGGAAACCGGCGATGACCCCCGTCTCGGCCGCGCCGATGACGCCCTTCTCGACGCCGGGGATGTATTCCCGCGGCACCCGTCCGCCGACGACGTCGTTCTCGAACACGGCGCCGCTGCCGCGCGCGCCCGGCTCGAAGCGGATCTTGACCCGCGCGAACTGGCCGGCGCCGCCGGTCTGCTTCTTATGGGTGTAGTCCTGCTCGACCGCGCGGGTGATGGTCTCGCGGTACGCCACCTGGGGCGCCCCCACATTGGCCTCGACCTTGAACTCGCGCTTCATGCGGTCGACGATGATCTCGAGGTGCAGCTCGCCCATGCCCTTGATCACGGTCTGGCCCGATTCCTGATCGACGCTGACCTTGAACGACGGGTCTTCGGTCGCGAGCCGCGCCAGCGCGCTGCCCATCTTCTCCTGATCGGCCTTGGTTTTCGGTTCGACCGCCACCTCGATCACCGGATCGGGGAATTCCATCCGCTCCAGCACGATGGGCGCGTTCTGGGCGCACAGCGTATCGCCTGTCGTCGTCGCCTTGAGGCCCGCGACCGCGACGATGTCGCCGGCCAGCGCCTGCTTGATGTCCTCGCGGTGATTGGCGTGCATGTGCAGCATGCGGCCGACGCGCTCGCGGTTGTCCTTGATCGAGTTGAGCACCGAGGTGCCGCTCTCAAGGACGCCCGAATAGATGCGCACGAAGGTGAGCGACCCCACGAACGGGTCGGTCATCACCTTGAAGGCCAGCCCCGAGAAGGGCTCCTCGTCGGACGGCTTGCGGACGATGACCTCGTCGCTGCCGGGCTTGGTGCCTTCGACCGCGGGCACGTCCACCGGCGAAGGCAGGTAATCCACCACCGCGTCGAGGAGCGGCTGAACGCCCTTGTTCTTGAATGCGGACCCGCACAGGATGGGCACCAGTTTTCCGGTTACGGTGCCGCGCCGGATGCAGCGCTTCAGGGTCTCGACGTCCGGAGCCTTGCCCTCGAGGTAGCGCTCCATCGCCGCATCGTCCTGCTCGACGGCGAGCTCGACCAGCTTCTCGTGGTACGCGTCCGCCTGGGCCTTGAGATCGGCCGGGATGTCGCCGTAGGCGAATTCCGCGCCCAGCGCCTCGTCCTTCCAGATCACGGTCTTCATCTGCACGAGATCGACGACGCCGGCAAAATCCGATTCCACGCCCACCGGCAGCTGGAGGACGGCCGGGGTCGCGCCGAGGCGGTCCTTGATCATGTCGACGCAGCGGAAGAAATTGGCCCCGATGCGGTCCATCTTGTTGACGAAACAGATGCGCGGGACCCGGTATTTGTCGGCCTGGCGCCACACCGTTTCCGACTGCGGCTCGACGCCGGCGACGGCGTCGAAGACGGCCACCGCGCCGTCGAGCACCCGCAAGGACCGCTCGACCTCGATGGTGAAGTCCACGTGCCCCGGCGTGTCGATGATGTTGATGCGGTTGTCCTTCCAGAAACAGGTGGTGGCGGCGGACGTGATGGTGATGCCGCGCTCCTGCTCCTGCTCCATCCAGTCCATGGTGGCGGTGCCTTCATGGACCTCGCCGATCTTGTAGGAACGGCCGGTGTAATAGAGGACGCGCTCGGTCGTGGTCGTCTTGCCGGCATCGATGTGGGCCATGATGCCGATGTTGCGATAGCGTTCGAGGGCGGTTGCGCGTGCCATGGGACTGCTCCCCGCGCCTACCAGCGGTAATGCGAGAAGGCCCGGTTGGCCTCCGCCATCCGGTGGGTGTCTTCGCGTTTCTTCACCGCGCCGCCGCGGTTGTTGGCGGCGTCCATGAGCTCGCCCGACAGGCGGTCGACCATGGTGGTTTCGGAACGCCCGCGCGCGCTCTGGATCAGCCAGCGGATGGAGAGCGCCTGGGCGCGGTCGTGGCGGACCTCGACCGGCACCTGGTAGGTGGCGCCGCCGACGCGCCGGGACCGCACCTCGATGTCCGGCTTCACGTTGGTGAGCGCGTCATGGAAGACCTTGAGCGGATCGAGGCCGCTCTTTTTCTGAATCTGATCGAAGGCGCCGTAGACGATGTGCTCGGCGACCGATTTCTTGCCGTCGTACATCAGCACGTTCATGAACTTGCTGACCACCCGGTCGCCATGCTTGGCATCGGGCATCGTTTCACGTTTTTCGGCGGCGCGGCGTCGTGACATGATCGAAGATCCTACTTCGGCCGTTTGGCGCCGTACTTCGAGCGCCGCTGGCGACGGTTGGTCACGCCCTGGGTGTCGAGCGTGCCGCGGATGATGTGGTAGCGCACGCCGGGCAGATCCTTGACCCGGCCGCCACGGATCATGACCACCGAGTGCTCCTGAAGATTATGGCCTTCGCCCGGGATGTAGCTCGTCACCTCGTAGCCGTTGGTGAGCCGCACCCGCGCCACCTTGCGCAGCGCCGAGTTCGGCTTCTTCGGCGTCGTGGTGTAGACGCGCGTGCACACGCCGCGCTTCTGCGGGCAGGCCTCGAGCGCCGGGACCTTGTTGCGGGCGCCGGGCTGCCGGCGCGGGCTGCGAATCAGCTGATTGATCGTCGGCATTCCGTATCTTCTTCCTCAATCGGGTCCCAGGGCAGTCGCGACACGGCGTCTCACGCCGTCGATTCGAACCGCGCGTCTTCAAAACCCGGCATGAAAAAATACGTACACGCTCCACAGAGACATGGTTTGTCTTTCTCTGTGGAGGTGTCCGCGGGCCTAAGGTCCTGAGGACACGTATGTTTTGAACGTCTGGTTCTAAACGTCCGGGACTGCGTCTGGGGTGTTCCCCCACCACCAGCCCCAAAAAGGTGGGCGCATACTAGTTTCGCGCCCTACCCCCGTCAAGCGTAAGCATGTGTTTCTTTTGGCTTTCGCGTCCGAGACGCGCCGCCCACGCTGGGCCTTGACCGGGGTCTTGACCGGGGCCTTGCCGGGCCCGATTTGGGGGCCCGATTCCGGCCTAGGCGGCGCCCGCCTCGCCGGCCGGCGGAAGCGCCGCCGCTTCGGCCTCGTCCTTGGCCGCCAGCTCCTTGTCGCGCTTGGCCGCCACCACCTTGAGGCGGTTGACCGCGGCACCCGTCCCGGCCGGGATCAGGCGGCCGACGATGACGTTCTCCTTGAGTCCCTCGAGGTTGTCGACGCGGCCCGAGACCGCGGCCTCGGTCAGGACCCGGGTCGTCTCCTGGAAGGAGGCGGCCGAGATGAACGAGTTGGTCTGCAGCGACGCCTTGGTGATGCCCTGGAGCACCGGCTTGCAGGCCGCGGGCTTCAGCCCCTCGGCCACGGCCTTGGCGTTGATCGCGTCGAACTCGGTGCGGTCCGCCTGCTCGCCCACCAGGAACGTGGTTTCGCCGGGGTCCTCGATCTCCACCTTCTGCAGCATCTGGCGCACGATCACCTCGATGTGCTTGTCGTTGATCTTCACGCCCTGGAGCCGGTAGACGTCCTGGATCTCCTTGACCAGGTACTTGGCCAGCGCCTCGACGCCCAGAACCCGCAGGATGTCGTGGGGCACCGGGTTGCCGTCCATGAGCAGGTCGCCGACCTCGACGAAATCGCCTTCCTGGACCGAGATGTGCTTGCCCTTGGGGATCAGGTACTCGAACGGCTCTAAGCCCGAATCGGCCGCCGGCACCACCACGATCCGCCGCTTCATCTTGTAGTCCTTGCCGAACTCGACGCGGCCGGGCACCTCGCTGATGATGGCGTAGTCCTTGGGCTTGCGGGCCTCGAACAGCTCCGCCACCCGCGGCAGGCCGCCGGTGATGTCGCGGGTCTTCGAGGATTCGCGCGGGATGCGCGCCAGGACGTCGCCCGCCCTCACTTGCTGGCCGTTCTCCACGCTCAAGATCGCGTCGACCGACATGAAGTAGCGGGCTTCCAGGCCGTTGGCGAGCTTCACCACGTCGTTCTTCTCGTCGCGCAGCGTGACGCGCGGCTTCAAATCGGCGCCCCTGGGCTGCTGCTTCCAGTCCACGACCACGCGGTTGGTGATGCCGGTGGTCTCGTCCAGGATCTCGCGCATCGAGAGGCCCTCGACCAGGTCCATGAAGTTGGCGATGCCCTCGCACTCGGTGATGATGGGAAGCGTGTACGGGTCCCATTCCACCAGCCGCTGGCCCTTCTTGACCTTCGCCGCTTCGTCGACCAGGAGCTTGGCGCCATAGGGCAGGCGGTAGCGCGCCTTCTCGTTGCCGGTGTCGGACAACAGAACCAGCTCCGCGTTCCGGCCCATGATGATGTGGATGCCCTCGCTGTTCTTCACCACGTTCCGGTTTTTGAGGGACACCGTGGCGTCGCTGGTGGCTTCGATGCTCGACTGCTCGGCACCCCGTTGGACCGCGCCGCCGATGTGGAACGTGCGCATCGTGAGCTGGGTGCCCGGCTCGCCGATCGACTGCGCGGCGATGACGCCGACGGCCTCGCCCACGTTGACGACGGTGCCGCGGGCCAGATCGCGGCCGTAGCATTTCACGCACACGCCGGCCTGCGACTCGCAGGTCAGGACCGAGCGGATGGCCACCGATTCGATGCCCGCCGCGATGACGCGCTCCACCGCCTCTTCGCCGATCAGATCGCCGGCCTTGACGACGGTCTTGCCGGTGTCGGGGTCGAGGATCTTGACCGCGGCGGAGCGGCCCAGAATCCGGTCGGACAACGGCTCGATCACCTCGCCGCCCTCGATCACGGCCTGGATGGTGAGACCCTTGTGGGTCCCGCAATCGTCCTCGATGACGATGCAGTCCTGGGCCACGTCCACCAGCCGCCGGGTCAGGTAGCCGGAGTTGGCGGTCTTGAGCGCCGTGTCGGCGAGGCCCTTGCGGGCGCCGTGGGTGGAGTTGAAGTACTCCAGCACGCTCAAGCCCTCCTTGAAATTGGAGATAATGGGCGTCTCGATGATCTCTCCCGACGGCTTGGCCATCAGGCCCCGCATGCCGGCCAGCTGCTTGATCTGCGCCGCCGAGCCGCGGGCTCCCGAATGGGCCATCATGTACACGGAATTGGTGAAACGCCCGGCCTCGCGCTGGGACATGGCGGCCATCATGGCTTCCGCCACCTTGTCGGTGCAGTGCGACCAGGCGTCGATGACCTTGTTGTACTTCTCGCCCTGGGTGATCAGGCCGTCCAGATATTGCTGCTCGTACTCCTTGACCCGTCCGCGGGTGTCGGCGACCAGCTTCTCCTTCTCCTTGGGCACCAGGAGGTCGTCCTTGCCGAACGAAATCCCGGCCCGGCAGGCCCACCGGAAGCCGAGGCTCATGATCCGGTCGGCGAACAGCACGGTTTCCTTCTGTCCGCAGTGGCGGTACACCACGTCGATGACGTTGCTGATTTCCTTCTTCGTCAGTAGTTGGTTCAGCAGCCCGAAGGTGACGTTGGGGTGCCGGGGCAGGATTTCCGACAGCAGCATGCGCCCGGGAGTCGTATCGACGCGCACCACGATCGGCTTGTTGTTCTCGTCGACGGTGCGGTAGCGGGCCTTGACCTTGCTGTGCAGCGTCACGGCGTTGTTGTCCAGCGCCTGCTGAATTTCGCCCACGTCCGTGAACACCATGCCTTCGCCCGGCTCGCCCGGCTTCTCCATGGTCATGTAATAGAGACCGAGCACGATGTCCTGGCTGGGCACGATGATCGGCTTGCCGTTGGCGGGGCTCAGGATGTTGTTGGTCGACATCATGAGCACGCGCGCTTCGAGCTGCGCCTCGAGCGAGAGCGGCACGTGGACCGCCATCTGGTCGCCATCGAAGTCGGCGTTGAAGGCGGCGCACACCAGCGGGTGAAGCTGGATCGCCTTGCCCTCGATCAGCACCGGCTCGAAGGCCTGGATGCCGAGGCGGTGCAGCGTGGGCGCCCGGTTCAGGAGCACGGGGTGCTCGCGGATCACTTCCTCGAGGATGTCCCACACCTCGGGCCGCTCCTTCTCGACCATGCGCTTGGCGGCCTTGATGGTCGTGGCCATGCCGTAGAGCTCGAGCTTGGAGTAGATGAAGGGTTTGAAGAGCTCCAGCGCCATCTTCTTCGGCAGGCCGCACTGGTGCAGCTTGAGCTCGGGCCCGACCACGATGACCGAGCGGCCGGAATAATCGACGCGCTTGCCGAGCAGATTCTGGCGGAAGCGGCCTTGCTTGCCCTTCAGCATGTCGGACAGCGACTTCAGGGGCCGCTTGTTGGCGCCGGTGATGACGCGGCCGCGCCGCCCGTTGTCGAACAGGGCATCGACCGCTTCCTGCAGCATGCGCTTTTCGTTGCGGACGATGATCTCGGGCGCCTTGAGCTCGATCAGCCTTTTCAGCCGGTTGTTGCGGTTGATGACGCGCCGGTAGAGATCGTTCAGATCCGAGGTCGCGAACCGGCCGCCGTCGAGCGGCACCAGCGGCCGCAGCTCCGGCGGAATGACCGGCACCACCTCGAGGATCATCCATTCGGGCCGGGCGCCCGACTCGAGGAACGCCTCGACGATCTTGAGCCTTTTCACCAGCTTCTTGCGCTTCGCCTCGGAGGTGGTCTCCTTGAGGTCCGCGCGCAGCGTCGCGCGCTCGGCGTCCAGTTCGATCGCCGACAACATGGTGCGCAGCGCCTCGGCGCCGATCTCGGCGGTGAATGAATCCTGCCCGAACTCGTCGACCGCCTTCTGGAACTGCTCTTCGGACAAGAGCTCGTGCAGCTTGAGCGGCGTCAGGCCCGGCTCGATCACGACGTAGTTCTCGAAATAGAGCACGCGCTCGAGGTCGCGGAGCGTCATGTCGATGAGCAGCCCGATGCGGCTCGGCAGCGACTTCAGGAACCAGATGTGGGCCACCGGCGAGGCGAGCTCGATATGGCCCATGCGCTCGCGGCGCACGTTCTGGAGCGTCACCTCGACGCCGCACTTCTCGCAGATGATGCCGCGGTATTTCATGCGCTTGTACTTGCCGCACAAGCACTCGTAGTCCTTGATTGGGCCGAAGATCCGGGCGCAGAACAGGCCGTCGCGTTCCGGCTTGAAGGTCCGGTAGTTGATGGTCTCCGGCTTCTTGATTTCGCCGTAGGACCACGACCGGATGCGTTCCGGGCTGGCGATCGCGATCTTGATCTGATCGAACCGCTCGGGCCCGGCCGTCTGGCCGAAAATCTTCATCAACTCATTCATCGTCGCGTTCTCCCGGTGACCGTGCCCGGCGCGATGCCGGGCGCCGGGGCGGAGTCGATCTCCGCCCCGCAGGCC
>JBAVNO010000243.1:0-3667 GCA_049691095.1 Alphaproteobacteria bacterium
ACTCCGAGCGCCGCCGCGGCGGCAAGCTGCAGGAACCGCCGCCGGCCCGGCCCCGCCCCGACTGCTCGCCAATGACCATCCATGAGGCCAAGTAGAACAGCACCGCATGGGCCTTGTCACGCGGGTCGGCGCGCAGCCCGGAAGACGATTCGCCGCAATATCTGTTTCGTGCCCGCGGCCGGCGCTATGATGGCAAAGGTCACCCCAGCCCCGTTCAAGCCGCTGAAAAAAAGAGGGAGCGATGAAACAAAAACTGCGGAAATTCATTCTCGATCTCATGCGCGATCACAACGTGATGCGGCTCGCCACCGTTCGGCGCGACGGCTATCCCCAGACGACCACGGTGGCCTACGTCAACGACGGGCTTGCCCTCTACTTCGCGTGCGACGCCGGCGCCCAGAAGGTTCGCAACATCGCGCGCTCGAAGAAGGTATCGCTCACCATCGACCGCGATTGCCCCGACTGGAACAAGATCAAGGGGCTCTCCATGGCGGCCTCGGCCAGCGTGTTGACCCGGTCCGCCGACATCAAACGCGCGCTCAAGCTGCTGGCGCGGAAGTTTCCCGGCATGGTGGAGATGTCGGCCGAGGACGTGGCCGCCACCGCGGTGGTCAAGGTGACGCCCAAGGTGATCTGCGTGCTCGACTATACGAAGGGCTTCGGCCATACCGAAACGGTGACGCTATAGGGCGCGGGTGCGGTTGACGCCGGGCAGGAACGTACGGCGGCGCGCCGCGGTCCGCCACGAACGGGTTTTTCATGACGAAGGAACGAACCCGCGGATTCGGCGCCGAGGTCCGCGACCTTTTGGCCCACGCCAATCGATCGCACCATAAGCCGCCGTGGCGGATCGAACCGCCGCTCGTGCGCGGAGAGCCGGTCGAGGTGACGCCGGTCGCGATCGCCGAGCGGCCGTTTTGCACGCTGCTGCGGTTCGTCCGCGCAGGGGCCGGCGGCGATCCCGCCGTGCTGGTGGTCGCTCCGTGGTCGGGCCATTTCGCCGTCCTGCTTCAGGACCTTGTGAACGCGCTGCTGCCCGACCATGACGTCTTCCTGACCGACTGGAAGGACGCGGCCGCCGTGCCGCTCGATCGGGGACGCTTCGGGCTCGACGAGCTGATCGCCTATGTCATCGAATTCCTCCGCACCGTGGGGCCCGAGACCCATGTCATCGCCATGTCGCAATCGGGGGTTCCCGTCGTGGCGGCCGCATCCCTCATGGCCGCCGCCGGCGAGGGCGCCTGCCCGCGGTCCATGACCCTGATGGGCGGGTTCATCGACACGCGCATCCACCCCACCGGCATGAACCGCATGGCCAAGTCCTTGTTCGCCAACCCGTGGGTCGCCGGCTGGTCGGAACGGGCGTTGATCCGCCCCGTGGGAGCGGATTTTCCGGGGGCGGGCCGCCGGGTCCACCCGGCGTCGCTTCAATTCGCCGGTCTCGCGCTCTACCTGACGCGCCGCCTGCGCCCCCGGACTCCGACGCCGCTCGACGTTTTTCAGCAGTCCCTGATCGGGGACGGCGCGAAGGCTTCGACCAGGCGGGCCTTCTTCGACACCTTCCTCACCCTGATGGACCTGCCGGCGGAGCTTTACCTCGAGACGATCCGGGCGCTGTTCTGCGACCACTTGCTTGCCCGCGGCGAAATGACGTGGCGGGGCGTGGCGGTCGACCCGGCGGCGATCACAAGGACCGCGCTGATGACCGTGGAGGCGGAACGCGACGACATCTCGGGCAACGGCCAGACGGAAGCGGCGCACGGGCTCTGCCCCAACATCCCGGACGGCCTCCGCGAGCGCCATTTCGAGCCCCGCATCGGACATCTCGGCATGTTCCACGGGCGGTGCTGGCGCAGCCACGTCCTGCCCCGCTTCCACCGTTTCATCCGCGCCCCGCGCTGAGGGCGGGCGGGACCCGCGGCGGACGCAACGGGGTGGGTTGGGGGCGCAAAACAGGCTAGAGTGGCGGCCCGGTCCGAAACCTCCACCGTCCTGGCATTCCGCCTCGCATGCTCATTCTCGGCATCCACCCGGGCTACCACGACGCCTGTGCCTGCCTGTTCGACGACTATCGGCTGGTCGCGTCGGTGGCCCAGGAGCGCCTGACGCGCCGCAAGGCGGACGGCGGCCGCGTGCCCGTCGAGGCGATCGAGGACTGTCTGGCCATCGCCGGGCGCGGGCGCGGGGAGGTGGACGCCGTCGTGCTCGGCCGCGGGGCCTTCCCCAGCCGCTATTACACCCATCTCTCGGGGCGCCGGCTCATCGACTCGAAGGTCCGCCGCCTGATCGGCAAGGAAAAGCACAAGAGCATGGAGCGCGAGTGCGTCCGCTATCACCGCACCGATTCGCTCAACATGTTCGACGGTCCAAGCTTCGTGCACGATCTGGGCCTTCGGCCCGACGCGCAGCTGAGCTTCTTCAACCACCACTTGGCCCACGCGCTCCCCACCCTGTTCCACACCGACTGGCCGGACGCGCTGCTCTATACCGCCGACGGCGGGGGCGACAACGTCCAGTACTCGATCCGGGTCTTCCGCGACGGGCGGCTCGAAACCCTCTATGGCGGCGACGAGGGGCTGCTGGCGCCGATGCGCATCGACAGCGTCGGGCTCGCCTACGGCTACGCCACCCAGGCCCTGGGCTACCGCATCAACCGGCACGAGGGGAAGCTCACGGGGCTTGCCGCCTATGGACGGCCGGTCCTCTACGATTCGCTCGCGGCCCATTTCCGGATCGACGACGAAGGCCAGATCCACAGCGACTTCGAGAGCAACCGCGCCATGCGCCAGTTCGTGTTCGATCTGGCCCAGGGTGCGGCGCGGGAGGACGTGGCCTGCTCGGTCCAGAAATTGCTCGAGACCTTCGTGCTCGGTGCGGTGGGGCGGATTCTCGAGCGCCATCCGGTGCGCCATCTGGGGCTTTCCGGGGGCATATTCGCCAACGTGCTGCTGAATCAGAAGCTCGCGGACTCCATGCCGGTCGACGAGGTGTTCGTCTACCCGGCCATGAGCGACGCGGGGCTCGCCTGCGGCGGCGTGCTGCAATTCCTGCTCGAGCGCGACGGGCTCGAGCACTGGCTGTCGCGGCGCTACCGGCTCGACACGCTCTATTACGGGCGCGACTTCGGGCCCGGCATCGACGAGCGGCTGGCCGCCGACCCCGCGTTCCGCAAGGTCTCCGCCACGCCGGTGGAGACCAGCGCCGAGTTGCTGCAGGCGAACCGCATCGTCGCCATCTATACCCGCGGCGGCGAATACGGGCCGCGCGCGCTGGGCGCCCGCTCGATCCTCGCCGCGCCCACGGATGCCAGCATCAACCACACCTTGAACCAGCGCCTGGCGCGGAGCGAATTCATGCCCTTTGCCCCCGTGGTGCTGGCCGAGGACGCGGAGGCCGTGTTCGCCCTCGGGCCCGTTTCGCGCTACGCGGCCCGGTTCATGACCATCACCTGCTTCGTGCGCGAGGGCTGGCGCGAGCGCATCCCGGCGGTGGTGCACGTGGACGGCACGGCGCGCCCGCAGACCATCGCCCGCCCCGAGAACCCGCTCTATTACGACATCCTTGCCGCCTACAAGGCGCGCACGGGGATCCCGGTGCTGATCAACACCAGCTTCAACGTGCATGAGGAGCCGATCGTCAACGCCCCCGACGAGTGCGCCCGCGCGCT
>JBAVNO010000244.1:0-3145 GCA_049691095.1 Alphaproteobacteria bacterium
AGATGGGACGGTTCAGACCCAGGTGCTCGCGGATGGCGCGGGGCGTCGCCCCTCCGATCATCTCCGGCAGGATCTGCTCCAGGCGCGCCGGATCGACCTGGCCGCCTTCGCCGAGGTCGACGTAGAAGCTCAGAGGCCTGGCGACGCCGATGGCGTAGCCGATCTGGATGGTGCACCGGTCGGTCAGCCCCGCGGCCACGACGTTCTTGGCCAGGTAGCGGCAGGCGTAGGCGCCGGAACGGTCGACCTTCGTGGGATCCTTGCCGGAGAAGGCGCCGCCGCCGTGGGGCGCCGCGCCGCCATAGGTATCGACGATGATCTTGCGCCCGGTGAGCCCGCAGTCGCCGTCGGGACCGCCGATCACGAACCGCCCGGTGGGATTGACGTAGAAATCCGCCTCCGGGCACATCCAGCCCTCGGGCAGGACATTGAGGACGTGGGGCCTCACGATCTCGCGCACGTCGTCCTGATCGATATCGGGGGTGTGCTGCGTCGAGACGACCACGGCGGTGCAGCGATCGGGCTTGCCGTTGGCGTAATGCAGGCTGATCTGGCTCTTGGCGTCGGGGCCGAGCTGGGGTGCCGCGCCCGAATGGCGCGCCTCGGCGAGCGAGTGCAGGATGCTGTGCGCGTAATAGATGGGCGCCGGCATGAACATTTCGGTTTCGCGGCAGGCGTAGCCGAACATGATGCCCTGGTCGCCGGCTCCTTCGTCCTTGTTCCCCGTCGCGTCCACGCCCTGGGCGATGTCGGCCGACTGCGCATGCACCAGAATCTCGACCGCCGCCGTCTTCCAATGGAACCCCGCCTGCTCGTAGCCGATGTCGCGCACGGCGCTGCGGGCCACCTCCTCGAGCATGCTCGGGGTGATCGAGCGCGGTCCGCGCACCTCTCCGGCGAGCACGATGCGGTTGGTGGTGGCGAGGGTCTCCACCGCGACCCGCGAATAGGGATCGGCCCCCAGATAGGCGTCGACGATCGCGTCCGATATCCGGTCGCAGACCTTATCCGGATGCCCCTCGGACACCGATTCGCTCGTGAAAACGTAATCGCGCTTGGACAATGGCGGTCCCTCCGTTCGGCTCAGCGCAATGGAACTGGAGAATTCGCGGGCGGAAACCCCTCCCCGGGCGCCGATTTGCGGCCCGCCCGCGCCCGGACCATCGGCATCAGGGTGTCCCACCCCCGATGTCGCCTCGGGGGCGGCGATGGGGGGTCATGTTGCAATCTTTGGGGGTATCGTCAAGGGCTTTCGACGAAGCGCGACGTCCATCGCGCGGGCGCACCCACGCGCCCGGGGCCTTGCAACGAAAGGGACGCGCGATGTCCTAGCCGGAGTCGTCTTCGGAAGGCGCCATGGCGCGGATCAGGTCGCCCACCTTCTTCCTCACCTGGGGATCGGTGATGCGGTTGTAGGCGCGGACCAGTTCCAGCACCTCGCGGTGTGAACTCGATCCCCCGTCGAATGCGGCCGCCTCCTCGGAGAGGCCCGCCCCCTTGCCATGTCCCCGCGACTCCCAGCCTTCGTAGAAGAAAGCGACCGGAACCCCCAGCGCCCGGCTGATGTCGTAGAGGCGGCTGGCGCCGATGCGGTTGGTGCCGCGTTCGTATTTCTGGACTTGCTGGAACGTCAGGCCGATGGCCTCGGCGAGCTTTTCCTGGCTCATGCCGAGAAGCGTGCGCCGCAGACGAAGCCTGCTCCCCACATGCACGTCGATCGGATTGGCGCGGCCGCGTGTTCGCGCGGCAGGCCTGCGCACTGTTCGTGATTTCGCCGCCATCTTCGGTCCCCCCGGGCCTGGTTTACGTGCGCACATCATCGGCCCGCCCCGTCGCCTTCGCGGAACCCGCCCTGCACGCACCTGCACGCTGTTTACGGCATACCATTGTATACAGTCAATCAACGCGCGTCTGTTTCGGGACCGTTTAGTCCTTTGGCATAAACCATTAATCCCGTTAACCATAACTGCGCTGCATCGTGACCATAGGAGTATGTTGGCGCAGTTCGCGAAGACGGCCCAGATGCGTCGCGGTCGCGCCCGTGCGTCAGGACGACGCAGCGATGGGACCGTATGCCTGGCGCGCCGAGCGTATAGGCGCAAACAGGCGGCGTTTATCGCGTCATAGGATTGCTGGCGCCGCCGGCGCGCCCTGACCGTTCGAGGCAGGCCGCCAGGACGAGCGCGGCCAATAGAAGCGCGAGAAGGGCGGCATCGCGCAGCTTCGCGAACGGCGTGAGAGTGGCAAGCGGCTTGGGGAGCGGGCTTTCGATGATGCCGCCGTGGCCCAGCGGAAGGCTGGCCAACACCCGCCCGTACGGATCGATGACCCCCGAAATTCCGGTATTGGCGGCGCGCACCACGGGGAGTCCTTCCTCCACCGCGCGAAAGCGCGCGCTCACGAAATGCTGGTAGGGCCCCGACGAGATGCCATACCAGCCGTCATTCGTGAGATTGAGGAGCCAGTCGGGGCGGTGCGCCGGATCCAGCACATCGCTCGGGAAGATGATCTCATAGCAGATGAGCGGGCCCACCGGGGGAAGCCCCGGCAGGGTCAAGGTTCGCGGCCCCGGCCCGCGCGAGAAGTCGGTGCTCCCCGGCGTGAGCTTCTCGAGACCGAGCCACGGGGGGATCAGCGCACGCAGCGGCAAGTACTCGCCGAACGGCACCAAGTGGAACTTGTCGTAGGTGCCCGCAACCTCGCCGCGGTTGTCGACGGCGATCACGCTGTTCCAGACCTCGAACGGCTCGACGCCCTGGGGCGTGGCCCGGGGCGCGCCGGTGATCACCAACCCGCCCTTCGGCGTCACGCCGGCGATCACGGCGCGGATCGCGTTGTCCTGGTCGACCAGGAAGGGCGCCGCCGTTTCCGGCCAGATGATGTCCGTCACCGGCTGCGCCGCGGGCAGGACCCGGACCGTCTCGTCCGCCGGGCCGGTGTTCTTCGACATTTCGAGATGGCGCGCGAGGTGGGTCAACCTCAGGTCCTCGCGCCATTTGTGGTCCTGGGCGATGTTGGGCTGAACGAGCTTGAGCCCCACGCCCTCGGCCATGGCGAGCGCCTGGGGCGGCCCGGCGGCGCCCAGCCGCGCGTATCCGCCCACCCACATCGCCGCGAGAAGAGCCGCGCCGACGACGGCGGGCGC
>JBAVNO010000245.1:0-3037 GCA_049691095.1 Alphaproteobacteria bacterium
GCTTTCGGCCCGATCCAATGGAGCTTGTGCGCGACCGGGCCAGGCGCGATCTCGCGCGGATGAAAGGCGAGTTGCCGCCGGAGGTTCTGGAAGACATCGAGCGGACCGGCGGCTTCCTTGCCCGCCAGCTCATCGACACCGCCTATCTGGCGCGCGTGGCGCGCCAGTACCTTTGGACCGTCTGCGACCGGGACAAAGTGCGCGTCGTGCCCGGCCGCCTGACCGGATTCCTGCGCCGCAAATGGGGCCTCAACCGCCTGCTATACGGGAACCGTCCCGATCCCGACGAGCACGAAGGCGCGGGCGGGTTCGTCGCCAAACGGCGGGACGACCACCGCCACCACGCCATCGACGCCTTCGTCGTGGGCTTGACCGAGCTTTCCATGCTGCAGCGGGTGAGCACCGCGGCCGGACAGGCCAAGGAGCGCCTGATTGAGAAGATGCCGGAGCCCTGGACCGGATTCCGCGACGATCTCAAGGACCGGATCGACCGGATGATCGTGTCTTACCGCCCCGATCACGGCGCATCGGGCAAGCTCCACGAGGAAACCGCTTACGGCGTCGTGGACGATCACACGCTGGTCTACCGCAAGCCGCTCGCCGACCTCAACGCCAACGAGATCGAGCGCATCCGGGACCGGAAACTCAGGGACGAACTCAAGGCGGCGTTGGGCGACCTCCTGTTCGACAAATCGGCTCTGGAGACGGCCAAGGCGGCGCTGGCGGAGGCGAAGAAGCGCAAGGACGTGGCGGCCATGGAGCAGGCCAAGGCCGAGATCGGACGCCTCAAGGACGCGAAAAAAACAAAGAAAAAATCCGGGGCCAAGGATTTGAAATCGGCACTGGCCGCGTTCGCCGAGGCAAACGGGATCCGCCGCGTGCGGCTTCTCAAGACCGAATCATCGTTCGTGCCGATCCATGACCGCCAGGGCCGCGCCTACAAGGCCGTCAGTACCGGCGACAACCACCGCGTCGAGATTTACGAGTTGCCGGATGGTACCTGGGATGCCGAAGGCATAACGCTGTTTGACGCCTGCCAGGGCATGAATCCGAATTGGCGCTCGGAGCATCCTGAAGGACGCCTCGTGATGGCCGTGCACAAGAATGATGTGCTGCGGTGCGAGCGCGATGGCATCGAGGGCATATTCCGTGTTGTCAAACTTGCGCCCGCAAACGCTCTTTTCTGGCTGGCTACTCAGACCGAATCCGGGAATCTACAGGAGCGGCACGACGATTCTAACGATCCTTTCCGTTGGTACTTCCTACCTTTCAGCCAACTGAAGCAGCGTAAGGCCCGGCTCGTCACCGTGGATGTGCTCGGCCGCGTGCATGACCCGGGGCCGCCCGCATGATCGGGCGCGTCGTCGAGATCGCCGAGGACGGCCGCCATCTGTCCCTTTCACGCGGCTTCATGGTGGTGCAGGCCGACGGGGCGGAATTGGGGCGCGTGCCGCTCGACGACATCGCGGTGGTGATCGCGAACGCCCACGGCATCACCTATTCGAACAACCTGATGGTGGCCCTGGCCGAGCGCGGCGCGTGCGTGGTTCTCTGCGGAGCCAATCATAGTCCGGTGGCATGGGTTTGGCCGCTCATCGGCCATCACGCCCAGGCTGCGCGTATGAGGGCGCAGCTCGACGCCCCGCGGCCGTTGGACAAGCGTCTCTGGCAGGCGCTCGTGAGGGCGAAGATCGAGAATCAGGGGTCGGCGCTCGCGACGCTTGGTCGCCCGTCCGGCGGTTTTCGCCTCCTGGCGCGGCGGGTGGCCTCGGGCGATCCCGAGAATCTGGAAGGCCAGGCCGCGCGCCGTTATTGGCCGCTTCTATTCGGCCCCGATTTCCGCCGCGACCGGATGCTGTCGGGCATCAACAGCCTGCTCAATTACGGCTACACGGTCCTTCGTGCCGCAACTGCCCGCGCGACGGTGGCGGCGGGATTGCATCCCTCGGTCGGCATCCATCACCGCACCCGCACCAACGACATGTGCCTCGTGGACGATTTGATGGAACCTTTCCGGCCCCTCGTCGACATCATGGTGGCAAGGCTTGCGGCGGGCGGTATCGGAGAGGTAACGCCCGAGGCGAAGCGGGTGCTCGCCGGGCTCACCACCGCGGACATGGGTACGCGGCAGGGAACGACGCCCCTTGCAACCTGCCTCGAGCGGCTGGCCGCGTCTCTGGGCCAATCTTACGAAACTGGCAAGGTCGATCTCGACCTCCCTTTGGCGCCCCTGCCGCTCGAGCTGGCGGCTCCGGAGGCGGCGGATGGCGCTTAGCGGATATCGCCTCATGTGGATGATGGTGCTGTTCGATCTCCCCGTGTTGACCAAGAAGGAGCGCAAGGCAGCGACGGGTTTCCGCAACTTCCTACTCGATCAGGGGTTCGAGATGTCGCAGTTTTCGGTCTATTTGCGGTTCTGCTCGGGCAAGGAACAGGCCGAGACGTTGACGAAGAAGGTGGAGAACAACGTGCCGAAAACGGGCAAGGTGCACATCGTCTATTTCACCGACCGGCAGTACGAGAACATCGTCTGCTTCGATGGGCGAAAACGGGAACCCGGCCGCAAGAATCCCGAACAATTCGCCCTGTTCTGAATTGCCGCGGCGCGGTTTTGGCAGCCCCGAGGACAGAAAAAACGCCCTGTTTCCAGGGCGTTAAGACCACAAATATTTTAGCCGATAGGGATTCGCGGTCCAACCGCAACGAGCCGCTCGCCGCTTGCGTCGCGGCCGGCATTTTAGCCGATAGGGATTCGCGGTCCAACCGCAACCGACCGTTACGTGACGATTCCGCCCGTCCGATTTTAGCCGATAGGGATTCGCGGTCCAACCGCAACCTTATCCCGTGGGACGAGCCATGACCTCCAATTTTAGCCGATAGGGATTCGCGGTCCAACCGCAACTGGCCAGTGCTAATCCTGGACGCACATATCATTTTAGCCGATAGGGATTCGCGGTCCAACCGCAACTCCGGCATCGTGCGGGTGCGGCCCCAGGGCATTTTAGCCGATAGGGATTCGCGGTCCAACCGCAACCGA
>JBAVNO010000246.1:0-2288 GCA_049691095.1 Alphaproteobacteria bacterium
AACCGAGGACGGTCCGAGGGACGATCTTTGGCGCTCAGTAGCCGTACCATCTATTCGGCCGCATACGACAAAGCGGTCCGCCTTCAGCGTCATCAAGGCGCAGTTCTCACTTCATCTCGGTCGAGCCTTGGCCAGCACGGCCCGTCAGCTCGGCGCGAGTCTTGGGCGCATTTAGCGAATGACCGGCGGGACGCCGTTGCGCGCCGCCTGCCACACGGCCTTAGCCCCCGCCAACCCGCCGCCGATGCAAGCGAGGGCGCTAGGGGCCGGATCGAAGGTCTTGCATCTCTTCCGCCAGCCGGTTGAACCAGTCCTGTTGCAGCAGCGCCGTGCGTAGCGGAGTGCGGATGAAGGGCGGCGCCTTGTGGATGTATTTCACGGCGCGCACCTGATCCTCGCCAGGAAGGGCCTTCAGGTACGCGATGGCCGCGGCGACGGAGAACTCCGTCCCGGTTTTCTCGTGGAAATTGGCCGGGTAGGCGGTCCAGACGACGGCATCGAAATCCTTCGCGGCCGCCCAATCCGCGATCGCTGCTTTCACGCCGCCGCTTGGATCGGCGCTTGCGCCCGCATTGCGCTCGAAGCACCCGATCAGGTCGACGCTCTTGGCCCATTCACGCTCTTGTAGGTCACGACGAGCCTCGTCCGCTGTGTCGCGCTTGCTCAAGCAATAGGCCGTCCGGGTCGGATGGCCGTGAACGGGGTCGATCACCAGGGTGAGGCCGCCTTTGGAGGCCGGCGAGACCCGCGTGAATTCCAGCGGGAGCCACGGCCCATCGAACCGCCATTCGCCGTGCCGGCTCTCGAACGCCGCGTGCGGGTGCCACAGCAGCGATCCCCATCCCAAGATCGCGATCTTCCGGGTCATCTAGGCCTAGTGCCACGGTGGCCTGAACGATGAGCTGCCACGCCTTCGTCGGATTCCGCCGCTGTCCGCGTTGCAAGCCAAAGGGTGGATATAAGGATGGCACCTATGAACGCGCGAACGCCGTATGAAGTGCGGTTATTGGACCTGGTGGTGATCATTCTTGCTGAGCGCCGAATACCTCAAGCCCAAAAGGATATACGCGTTATGTGAACGTAACAAGAACGTTGTCAGTCTTAGCTCGCTGACACGGCGCGTCATTTGGCCGAATCGGGCGCGCCGCTGGAGCCCTGACAAATTGGGCAGACATGGCCGCGCAGAAGGACAGCTTAAGGCCTGTCTCTTCGCCCTCGTGCAGGCCTTGAGCTTGAGGGCGAGGTGTTAGGCCGCGTAGTTTTCCGCAATACACCGGGTTTTCCCACGCTGCGGGCATTGACCCGCATTAGTTGGGGCGCGGATAATCCGGCAGTCAATGGGGAGAACCATATGCTTCAGACTCTTCAGCAAGCCTCTCGCGATGACCGGAGGCCACAAACTCCTAAACCCTCGCCGAAGCGAGAAGGCCCAAAGCCTCAACATGGACCTCAACCCTCGCGCGAACCTTTATACAAAGACAGAGGTGGCGGTAGGAAGATTGAGGAGTCGACAGATTGGAACAAACCACCACGCCCGACGAAATAGCGCCGATAGCGTCCGGGTGGACAGCCGGGGATTTTTACTACGTTTCGCTCGGCGTCCATAAATCGCGTCGATACCACGCAAAACTGCGCGATTTTTATAGAGGCTGCCACCACTTCGCGGTTGCAGCAACCGCGATTACTGGCACAAGTGCTTTCGTCGCTCTGTTTTCAAACGCTCCAGGCATTGCCAAATGGCTTACCGCTGGCATCGCAATTGTTTCCACGCTTGACCTTGTAATTGCCTTTTCAGAGAGAGCCGACCAACACGACGATCTCAATCGACGGTTCACTGAGCTTGCGGCGAAAATGGCTGAATGGGAGCCGACCGAGGGAAATTACCGTCAAGCATGTGCGGAGCGTATTCGCATTGAAAAAGACGAGACGACTGAGCGCAGACTTGTCGACCTAATGGCCCAAAATGATGAAACGCGAGCGCGCGGAGCAAATCCTGATGACCTTGTACCCCTCAATTGGTGGCAATATAGGTTCGGCTATTTCTTTACTTTTGGTATGAGACGCTTGGAGAAATGGAACGCTGAAAGGGAAAAAGAAAGAAGGGCTAAGGTTGCCCCCACCATTTCAAAAGATGCCTCACATTGAATGCGATGTGGAAATAAAAAAGCACTCAATCACTTATATTTCACGCGCGCTTCTTCGCCGCCGCGCGGGCGGGGCGCAGGCAGGGCGCGAGGTATTGGCCGGTGTAGGATTCCGGCGCGCGCACGATGTCCTCGGGCGTGCCT
>JBAVNO010000247.1:0-4214 GCA_049691095.1 Alphaproteobacteria bacterium
TTGCGGTGCACGCCGGTGAGCAGGCTGATGCGGCTGTCGGTCTGTTCCTTGCCTTTGATGCGGAACTCTTCGACGGCGACGTCGACGAAAACGCCCTTGAGCAGGTTGGTGAAATACATGAAGGGAATGCCCTCGGCGACCAGCAGGCGCACCAATGGGCGCAGCAGCCGCCGCAGCGCGGCGACCAATGACGGAGGGGGACTGCCGACAGTGCTCATCGCCGCGCTCGCTTGAACGAGGTCCATCGCGCCTTGGATACGTGGTAAAAAATACCACAATTCGTTAACGGACAGGGATAATCGCTCGACCAAGCCCGGCACACCGTCGATCCCGGCTGTCCACCCCGGCGGCTTCTCTTCCTCGGTCGCTCCTCGGTCTCTCTAGGCCACGCCGCGGCCATGCTGTGGCCACGCTGCGGCCCTTTGGGACTGGCCTATTCGATCCTGGCATTCCGACCGGAACTCGTTATTCTGTGCCGCCCGCCATCCTGCGATGGCGCCGGGGGGAGCCATCGGAGAACCACATGCGCATCCTGATCCGTCTTTTCGTTTTCGGCGCGGCGCTGAGCGCCACGCTGCCGGCTTCGGCCGCGTGCGTTTCCGTGGATAGCGCCAAGGCCCGCATAAACGGCCAGACGAACGGAACCGAGGTGATGTACCAGATTCTGACCGCCGACGAGGTGACGGCCCTCTCGCAGCGGTACAAGGCGACGTACAAGAATGCCGGAGACGCCTTCGACAAGGCGGACTCGGCGCTGGTTTTCCACAAGCCCGACGCAGGGAACCTGGCCTGGCTAGTGCTATTCAAGGACGGCTGCGCCGTGGCCGAAGGTCCGATCGAGGAGACGGTGCTAAACATGCCCGGCCAAGGGGCAGAGGCGCCCCAGGCCAAATAGCCCCTCGCCCCGCACGATCCCGTGATCGCGAAGTGATTTTGCGAGCGGGCCTCGGCATCCCAAATCGTAGGCGCAAGCCCGGTTTCGATCGTCTCTGCGATCGCGGGCATGATCCGTTGGGAGACACGCATGGCAAAAGCAACCTTCGGTGCAGGATGTTTCTGGGGCGTGGAGGCGGCGTTCCGCCAGGTGGAGGGCGTCACCAAGACCGAGGTCGGCTACCTCGGCGGAACCATGGTGAACCCCACCTATAAAGACGTCTGTTCGGGCCGGACCGGTCACGCCGAGGTGGTTCAGGTGGAATACGACCCGGCGCGGGCGACTTATGCCGCGCTCCTCGACGTGTTCTGGAACATCCACGACCCGACCACGCCCAACCGCCAGGGCCCCGACGTGGGCGAGCAGTATCGCTCCGCCATATTCTTCCACGACAAGGACCAGGAAGCGGCGGCCAGGGACTCGAAAGCGGCGCTCGAGGCCTCGCGGCGGTTCCGGCGTCCCATCGTGACCGAGATCGCGCCGGCGTCGGCCTTCTACCCGGCCGAGGACTATCACCAGCAGTATCTGGAAAAGAGGGGGCTCGCCTCCTGCCACGTGTCCTTCGGCCACGGCTGACGTCGACACGCCCCTAAGCGAAGGCCCGGACGATGCAACGCGTCCGGGCCTTTCTTGTCGGGGCGCTAGGGGCCCGGGGCAAGGGCGCCCGGCGGTGCATTCTGAGCGTCGCGCACCTCGACCGGAATGGTCATCAGCTTGGCATAGATGGCGCAGGCGCGTTTGAGCGGCCACCAGTCGTAAAGGAACATCTGGATCGGTCGCCACATGGCGACCCAGCCCAGGATGAGAAGGCTCTCGGCGACGATGTCGTAGATCACGCCGGAGCCGAAGGTGGCGATGATCTGCCGCAGCCCGACGCAGACGACCAGGAAGGCGAGCCCGATCAGGAACGCGATGCGGCCCATCTCCATCTGGAACTTGAGATCGCGCCGGGCCGCCGTCAGCCGATAGGCGAAGTAGTTGTGAATGGCGTCGGGTAAGCCCGCCGTTTCCCCCGCGCCGATCGCGCGTGCGGGCAGGTGGAACACGAGTTTGAGCGGTGTGCCGAGCGGCCACTCCCGAACCGAGCTCACGACGTAGGTCTCGGCCTCGGCGTCGAGATCCTTTTCCGGGAACGGCGTCGGATCCAGCGAATTGAAAAGCTGCTGCACGGTCGTGAGCCGCATCTCGATCAGCGTCACGCCGTCCTCTTTCCGGTAGGGGAGTTCATCCATCATCGAATCGGCCTGTCCCGGACGGCATCGTAACCGGACGGCGGAGGGCTGGCCACGGCGGTGGACGCCGTCGAGTCGCGCAAAAAAAGGCCCCCTGCGGCCGAAACCGCAGGGGGCCTCCGAGTTTGGGGGGAGTTGGGAGCCGTGCCGGGGGGCAACCGGCTCCCGCTTACGGCCGCTTTTTTTCGAGCGGCCGTTACTTCAGGCGCGTGCCGGTCACCGCGTCATAGACGGCAACCTGGGTCGCGCCATCCGGGGTCCGGTAAGTGAACTCGTACCGGCGGCTTGCCCTGTCGTACTTGGCCGACTTCAGCGCGCCAAAGTCCGTGTCGGCCCTGAGTTCGCGGTAGAGCTGGGACAAGGCCTTGATGGACGGCCCTTCCTCGCGCAAGGCCAGGTTCTGGCCCGCCGACGAGGCCACCGGGCCCAGCAGGGCCGTGGCCAGGATCATTGCAGGCAATCTGATCATCTTCGTATCTCCGTTCGTTCCTATTCGCCGCCGGGCCGATCATCGCCTTCATCCTCAGGCGTAGGTCCGGCGGAACGATGTCTTGATACGAAGATAGGGTCCGGCATTTCATTATTGAAATTGATTTTATATATATACTAAATTCACGCTATGAATTTAGCTGGCGTCGATCTCAACCTCCTCCTGGTCTTCGAGGCCCTGATGCGGGAGCGCAACGTGACCCGCGCCGGGCAGCGCATCGGCATGACCCAGCCGGCGGTGAGCAACGCCCTCAACCGGCTGCGCCATGTTCTGAAGGACGACCTGTTCCTGCGCGGGCCCAAGGGGATGCGTCCCACGCCCCGCGCGCTCGAGCTTGCCGGTCCCGTCCATCAGGCGCTGGAGAGCATCGAGAAGGTGCTGGCGCCGGCGGAGTTCGACCCCGCCACCGCCACCAGCACCGTCCGGTTGGCGATGAACGACTATTCCGCCTCGCTCATTCTGCCGCCGCTGGCCCATTTGCTCGACGAGCGGGCGCCGAACATGAACATCCGCGTCTTCGACAGCGACGACGTGGATACGTTCAGGCTCCTCGACTACAACGAGATCGATCTCGCGATCGGGTACTTCACGGAGCATCCGGACCGGTTCGCCGGCGTGCCGCTATTCGTCGAGACCTATGTCTGCGTCATGCGGCGGGGCCATCCGCTCGCGCGCTCGCAAATCACGCTCGAGGAATTCGTCGAGGCGAAGCACCTGCAGATCACATTGACCGGGGAGGCGACCGGACTCGTGGACCCGCTGCTCAAGAAACGGGGCCTGACCCGCCGCATCGCCATGACGGCGAACCAGTTCCTGGTGGCGCCGCTCATCATCCAGAATTCGGACATGATCATGACGTTGGCGCGCCGCACGGCCCTGCGCTACGCCGACGCGAACAACCTCCATTTCGTCCCTGTTCCGCTGGAGCCAGACCCCATCCAGCTCACGCTGCTCTGGCACAAGGAGCTGAGCCGCCATCCCGCCCACGAATGGCTGCGCGCGCAGTTGATCGAGATCTGCAAGACGATTTGACGAACGCGGGCCGGAGCGGGGCAGGGCGCGCCGGGGCCTGATCCTCAGGGCGATTTCGCCATCAGGCCGTCCGCGGCCGGCGCAAGCCAGCCCAGCCGCTTGGCCACCGCGTGCCGGTCCACGGCCTTGGGGTCCATCAGAACCTGCCCCAGCGGCCGTTGGTCGAGCCGCACGTCGGTCAAGAGCTCCTTCTTGCTCAGTTTCCCGTCGCCGTCGCTGTTGTAGCTCGCCAAAAGCTTGTCGAGGCCGACCGCGTCGAGGATGAGGAGGCCGATGGCGATGCTCGTGCGGTCCTTGGGCGCGATGGCGTCGCCTTTCCAGGCCACCCATCTCTCCAGCGTCGCCCTCACGTCCGCGAGCTCGGCCAGCGAAAGCTCGCCGTCGCGATCGGCGTCGGCGAAGCGGAAGCCCATGTCGACGCAGCGCGCCGCGGGCTCGTTCAGGCACACCGGCGAGCTTTCGATCATGAAGCGGTCGAAGGCCAGAATCGCCGCCGAGGCCTGGGGCGGCCCGGCCGACGACGAGG
>JBAVNO010000248.1:0-1815 GCA_049691095.1 Alphaproteobacteria bacterium
GCGACTGGTAAATGTAGGCGATCCCTCCTGCGAGTCCGGCTGACACTAGTCCATAAAGGAAGGGCCGCATCCCGCTCAGGACTTGGCTGAGAATCTGCTGCGTGCCATTTCTCTGCCAGATCTGGGCGACAAATGCTAGAAGCGCGACCACCGCGCCTGCGTTAATAAGAATGGCGGTCCTGAGTGCAACCAAGCCGATGTCGACCGCTGCGCGGTCGCTATGAATGTAGCGGTCAAAATTTGCCCGCCAAGTCATCTCCTCCCAGCGTAGCTTGGTCTTCAAATCTGCAATCTTTTCTTTTTCGTCCACGGTCATCAGGCAAATCTAAATGCACGGTGATTCATTTGCGATCGAAATGTGACAACCAAGTAGTCACCGCACCACCATCGCCGTGAACGGGGCGACGTGGGCCTGGAGCATGACGAGCAAGCCCACGAGCGCGGCCAAAGCGAGGCTGTGCAGGAACACGAAGCGCAGGATCGTCCCTTCCTGGCCGAACCAGCGGGTGGCGGTGGAGGCCACCACGATACTCTGGGCGTCGATCATCTTGCCCATCACGCCGCCCGACGAGTTGGCCGCGGCCATCAGGGTCGCGCTCAGGCCCAACTGCTCCGCGGAAATCTTCTGCAGGCCGCCGAACAATACGTTCGAGGCCGTGTCCGAGCCGGTGAGCGCGACGCCGAGCCACCCCAGCATGGTGCCGAAGAAGGGATAGAAGAATCCAGCGTGCGCGAAGGCGAGGCCGAGCGCGGCGTCGATCCCCGAATAGCGCGTGGTGAAGCCGAGCGCCAGCATCGCCGCGATGGTGAGCAGCGATTGGCGCACGCCCATGAGCGTGCGGACGTAGAGGCGCATCATGTCGCGGAGCGTGACGCCGAGCGCGATGCCGGAGACCACCGCCGCGGCCAGAATCCCGGTGCCCGTGGCCGAGAGCCAGTTCAGCGTATAGACCGCGCCCTCCGCGTGGGGCACGGCCACCACCGGCGGCACGCGCCACACCGCGCCGTCGAGCCCCGCAACGGGGATCTTGAACGACGAGATGCCGTCCAGGATCGCCTTCAACTGGGGCAGGCCCCACAGGAACACGGCCACGCACAGCACGATCCAGGGCAGGAACACGCGCATCGCACTAGGATGTGCGCCGCCGGGATGCGCCGCGCCGGCGCCTAGCGCGGTGCGCGCGCCTTGCGATCCGGCGTCCGCTTCCTCGCCGGTGCCGCCGTGCTCTTCCCAGATCGCAGCCGGATGCCAGAAGCGCAGCAGGACCACGAGCGCGGCAGTCGAAACGGCCGCGGCGGCAATGTCGACCAGCCACGGCCCGTGGAAGTTGGAAACCGCGAACTGCACGGCGGCGAAAGTCGCGCCCGCGACCAGGATGGCGGGCCACACCTCGATCATGCCGCGCAGCCCTGCGAACGCGGCCACCAGCCAGAACGGCACCAAAAGCGAGAAGAAGGGCAACTGGCGGCCCACCATGGCGCTCAAGTCGAAGAGGTCGAGTCCGGTCGCCGCCTGCAGCGCGACGATGGGCGTGCCGAGCGCGCCGAAGGCCACGGGCGCCGTGTTGGCGATGAGCGAGAGGCCGGAGGCCAACAGGCGGGGGAAGCCGAGCCCGATCAGGATCGCCGCGGTGATCGCGACCGGGGTGCCGAACCCGGCCGCGCCCTCGAAGAATGCGCCGACGCAAAACGCGATGAGGAGGAGCTGCAGCCGCCGGTCCGCGGTGACGGCCGCGAGCCGTTCCTTGAGCGCGGCCACGAGGCCGAGCTCGTCGGCCATCCGGTAGAGGAAGATGACGTTGAGGATGATCCAGC
>JBAVNO010000249.1:0-18559 GCA_049691095.1 Alphaproteobacteria bacterium
GGAAGGGCGCAAGGTGCTGATGGTGGGTGACGGGCTCAACGACGCGCCGGCGCTGGCCGCGGCCCACGTCTCGATGTCGCCCGCGACCGCCGCCGACATCAGCCAGAACCAGGCCGATGTGGTGTTCCAGGGCGCGACCCTCCGCCCGGTCCAAGAGGCCCTGTCGGTGGCGCGCCGCGCGGGTTCCCTGGTGCGGCAGAACTTCGCGTTGGCGCTGCTTTACAACGCCGTCGCGGTGCCGCTCGCCATGGCCGGCATGGTGACGCCGCTTCTTGCGGCGGTCGCGATGTCGAGCTCCTCGCTCATCGTCACCCTCAATGCGCTGCGGCTTGGCCGTCCCAGATCATGGATATCATCGTCGTCCTGATCCCCATCGCCCTTGTCCTCGGGCTGCTCGGCCTCGGCGCCTTCCTGTGGTCGCTTCGGAGCGGCCAGTTCGACGATCTCGACGGCGCCGCGAACCGAATCCTGTTCGACGACGACGGTCCCGCCCCGCCCCCGGAGCCGCCGAAGCCCGGCGAAAGTCCCAAGCCCGGCCGCCCGCAAGGGCCCTGAGTCCGGCACGCCGGGCAGGGCCGGGGCAGGAGCCGCGATTTTCCCGATTGCGGCGGATTACCGCGAATTCATCAAACGTCCATGAGCCGGCAAGGGACGGGCAGGTAAATGTGGATGTGCGGGCCGCCGGCGGGCGGCCAGGCCCGTGCGCATTGTCCCTTTGTCCCCATACCAACGGAGAGTCCCCCCGATGAAGAAAGCCCTCATGCTCAGCGCCGTCGTCTTGGCGGTCGCCTTTTCCTTGCCTGCCGCGGCCGCGATGAAGAAGGGCCACGTCAAGGCGGACGCCACCACGTGCCAATCCATGATGCAGCAACTGGATGACGCGATCACCAGCCACGCAACCTCTCCCAAGATCGACAGCGCCAAGAAGCATCGCGCCGACGGCGAAGCGGCCTGCACCGCCGGCAAGTTCAGTGCCGGCGTGAAGCAGTACCGGCTGGGCATGCGCGAGCTCGGCGTCAAGCCGATGCGCAAGTAGCGCCGTCGCGCAAACCCGAAGTCACTCGAACGGCGGTTCGGACACCCGAACCGCCGTTTTCAATTGGTCTGGCCGCGGACAGGGCCGGACGCCGAACCCGCCGCCGTCATCGGCCTGGCGTGGCGCGGGAAGTCGATGCTGACGCGAAGCCCAGGATCGTTGTCGCCAAGCTCCAGCGTCGCCCGGTGCAGCCGGGCCACCGCCGCCACCAGGCTCAGCCCCAGCCCGCTTCCCGGAATCTTCGGATCGGCGCCGACGCGCTCGAACCGATCCAGGGCGCGCATCCGGTCGGCCGCGGCGATGCCCGGGCCCTTGTCGCTGACTTCCAGCCGGACGCGATCCGGTTTCGACTCGACGGCAAGCGCGATCTGCCCGCCGGAGGCGCCGTACTTGATCGCGTTGTCCAGAAGATTGGCGATCGCCTGCGCCAGAAGATGGGGATTGCCGAGGATCGTGGCGTCGTTCGCTATGGCCGTGGTCACGGTGAGGCCGCGATCTTCCGCCAGCGGCTCGTACAGCTCGATGACGTCGGTCGCGAGCGCCCCGAGGTCGAGCGGCACCAGATCCGACCGGCCCAATCCCGATTCGGCCTTTGCGACCTCGATCAGGGCGTTGAAGACGGAGAGAATCCCGTCGGTCGCGGTGACGGCCGTCTCCAGCGCGTTGCGGTAGGCGGCCAGATTCGCCTCGCCCCGCAGCGCCAATTCGATGCGGCCCTTCAGATGCGTGAGCGGACCGCGCAGGTCGTGGGCGACGCTGTCGGTCACCGTGCGCATGCTGGTCATGAGCTGCTCGATCTGGTCCAGCATGGCGTTGAGGTTCGCGGCTAGGCGGTCGAACTCGTCGCCGGTCCCGCCGATCGGAATCCTTTGCGACAGCGAGCCTTCCATGATCTTGCGGCTTGTCTGCGCCACCTCGTCCACCCGGCGCAGCATGTACCGGCTCATCAGCGCGCCGCCGGTCATGCCGAGCGCCAGCGTGATGGCCAGCGTCCAGCCCAGCGCCTCGGTGATCTGGCGCTGTACCTCGGCGCGGTCATGGATGTCACGGCCCACCAGCAAACCCTCGCCGTCCGTGAGCCGCACCGCACGGGCCCGCACGGTGTGGGGAACCACGTCGCCGCCTTCGGTCTTCTCGATGGTGAAGCGCAGCCACGAGCCTTCCTGCCGCGTCGCGGTCGGCCAGTCGGCGATGTTGCCGGCAAGCGGCTTGTTCTTGGCATCGACCAGGAGGTACACGGCGTCCCTGTCGCCGGGATCGGTGCTGCGGTCCGCCACCAGAGCCGGCATTCCGGTCGATCCCATGTGTTCGTAGGCGTCCAGCAACCCGTTGAGTTCGGCGAGAATGGCGGCGTTGGTCTGGCTGTCGATCGATCCGACGGTGGCCGAATAGAGGAAGGCGAAGGGGACGGCGACCGAGACGCCGAAAACCAGCAGATAAACCAGGGTGAGCCGGAAGCTCGAAGTTCGGATCAGCCTAGCGATCTGCACGGAGCGAATACCCCGCACCGCGGACGGTCTGCAGCAGCGGCTTTGCGAACCCTTTGTCGATCTTCTGCCGCAGGCGGCTGACGTGGACGTCGATGACGTTCGTCTGCGGATCGAAATGATAGTCCCACACCCCTTCGAGCAGCATGGTCCGGGTCACCACCTGCCCGGCCCGGCGCATGAGATATTCGAGCAGCCGGAATTCCCGCGGCTTCAAATCGATGTTGCGGCCCTCCCGCGTCACGGTGCGGGACAGGAGGTTCATCTCGAGATCGGCCACCTTGAGCGTCGTTTCGGGCCCCGGCGCGGCCGAGCGCCGCAGCAGCGCCTCGACCCGGGCCATGAGCTCGGCGAAGGCATAGGGCTTGGTCAGGTAATCGTCGGCGCCGGCCGCCAGGCCCTTGACGCGGTCGTCGACCTGACCCAACGCACTCAGCACCAGGATCGGCACGCGCACGTTCTGGGAGCGCAGCATGGAGATCACGGAGAGGCCGTCGAGGCTCGGCAACATGCGATCCACGACCACCAGGTCGTACTTCGAGCTCGCCGCCATGAACAGCCCGTCACGGCCGTCGGACACCCAGTCGACGGTGTAACCGCCCTCCTCCAGCCCCTTGCGGAGGTAAGAGGCGGTCTGGGGATCGTCTTCGATGACCAGGATTCGCATCGCCGAGCACACAATGGAGCGCGCCGCACGGGCCACACGATAGCACCCGCGGTACTCCGGGAGAATCACTATAACGTATTGATCAAGGTCATAAATTTTCGGCGTGGCCGGGGCCGTTTCAAAACCACAGCGCCCTGACCTGAAGCACATGGGGAAGCGCGCGCAGCCGTTCAAGAACGCTTTCGTCGACCGCTTGGTCGACCTCGATCAGGGCCAGGGCCTGCTGGCCGGCGCCGCTGCGGCCGAGATGGAAGGTGGCGATGTTGATGCCCGCCTCGCCCAGTGCGGTGCCGAGCGCCCCGATGAAGCCGGGCCGGTCCTCGTTGGTCACATAGAGCATGTGGGGGCCGAGCTCGGCGTCGATGGCGATGCCCTTGATCTCGACGATGCGCGGCCGTTCCCCGTCGAACAGCGTGCCCGCCAGGCCCCGGGTCTGGGTTTCGGTGGTCACGCTGAGGCGCACCAGTGTGCTGTAGGCGCGGGGCTCCGTGCGCTTGATCTCCGTGACCTCGATGCCCCGCGCCTTGGCGACGCTGGCGGCGCTGACCAGGTTCACCTGGTCGACGAGGGGCGCCAGCAAGCCCTGGAGCGCCGCTGCCGTCACCAGCCTGGTGTCGAGCGCGGCCGCGTGCCCCTCGTATTCGATGGTCACGGCCTTCACGGCGGTGCGGGTCATTTGCCCGGCGAAGCTTCCCAATTGCTGAACGAGCCTCAGATAGGGCCTCAGCTTGGGGGCGTCCTCCGCGCTCACGGGCGGCATGTTGACGGCGTTGATCACGGCGCCGGTCGCAAGAAACTCCGCGATCTGCTCGGCCACCTGGATCGCGACATTCTCCTGCGCCTCGGCGGTCGACGCACCCAGATGCGGGGTCACGATCACCTGGTCGAGGGTGAACAGCGGATTGTCGGCCGGGGGCTCGGTTGCGAACACGTCCAGCGCCGCTCCCGCCACGCGGCCCGATTCGATGGCGGCCTTCAACTCCGCCTCGACGATCAGGCCGCCGCGGGCGCAATTGATGACGCGCACGCCCGGCTTCATCTTCGCCAGCGCGGCCTTGTCGATGATGTTGCGGGTGGCGTCGGTCAAGGGCACATGCAGGCTGATCACATCGGCCCGCGCCAGCAATTCGTCCAGCGTCACCTTCGCGACGCCCATCTTTTCCGCCCGCTCTGGCGAGAGGAAAGGATCGAACGCGATCACCTTCATCTTCAGGCCCTGGGCGCGGTCGGCGACCACCGCGCCGACATTGCCGCACCCGATGAGCCCCAGAGTCTTGCCGGTCAGCTCGACGCCCACGAACCGCGCCTTTTCCCATTTGCCCTTCCGGGTGGAGGCGTCGGCCCGCGGTATCTGCCGCGCCAGCGCCAGGATCATGGCGATCGTATGCTCGGCGGTGGTGACGGCGTTGCCCGAGGGCGTGTTCATCACCACGATGCCGCGGCGCGTGGCCTCGGGCACGTCCACGTTATCGACGCCGATCCCCGCCCGGCCGATGACCCGCAGCCGGAGCGCCGATTTCAGCACGTCGGCCGTGACCTTGGTGGCGGAGCGGACCGCGAGTGCGTCATAGAGTCCGATGCGATCCTTGAGCTCCGCGGCCGTGAAACCGGTCGCCACGTCCACCGCCATGCCGCGCTCGCGCAGGATGTCCACGGCACGCGGGCTCATCTCGTCGGCGACGAGAACCCTGGGCGCGCTCTTCTTATCGGCCGTCCCGGTCATTCCAAGCTTTCTCCTGCCCTCACGGCACGATACGCGTAATCGAGCCACGGAAGCATGGCCTCGATGTCCTGGGCTTCCACCGTCGCGCCGGCCCAGATGCGGAATCCCGGCGGCGCCTCGGCGTAGGACGCGACGTCATAGGCGGCGCGCTCGCGCTCCAGAAACGCGGTCACGCGCTTGATCAGCGCCGCCTTTTCCCCCGCGGGCAAGTCCCGGAACCAGGGGTCGCGAACGGCAAGACAGACCGACGTGACCGAGCGCGTCGCGGGCTCCCGGGCCAGGAATTCGGCCCAGTCGGTGTTCGCGACCCAGCGCTCGATGACGGCGAAGTTGGCCCGCGAGCGGCGGACGAGCTCCGGCAGTCCGCCGATCCGCTCCGCCCATTTCAGGGCGTCGAGCGCATCCTCGACCGCCAGCATCGACGGCGTGTTGATGGTCTCGCCCCGGAACAGGCGCTCGTTCAGCTTGCCCCGAGACGTGAGGCGGAAAATCTTGGGCCGTGGCCAGGGCGGCGTATAGGTCTGCAGCCGATCGACCGCCCGCGGGCTCAGGATCAATACGCCGTGCTGCGCCTCCCCGCCCAGAACCTTCTGCCAGGAATAGGTGACGACATCGAGCCTTTCCCACGGCAGGTCCATCGCGAACGCGGCCGAGGTCGCATCGCAGATGGTGAGTCCGGCGCGATCCTCGGCGATCCAGTCGGCCCCGGGCACGCACACCCCCGAGGTGGTGCCGTTCCAGGTGAACACCACGTCGCGGAAGAAATCGACCTGCGCCAGATCGGGCAGGCCGCCGTAATCGGCCGTCAGCACGCGCACATCCGTAAGCTTCAATTCTCCCACCACGTCGGTGACCCAGCCCAGGCCGAAGCTCTCCCACGCCAGCACGTCCACGCCCCGCGCGCCGAGCAGCGACCACAGCGCCATCTCCACCGCTCCGGTGTCGGAAGCGGGCACGATGCCGAGAAGATAGTCGTCCGGAAGCCCCAGCAGCCGGCGCGACCGGTCCACCACCTCGGCAAGCCGCGCCTTGCCCAGCGCCGAACGGTGGGAGCGGCCGACGGCGGCATCCTTCAGCGCGGCTTCCGTCCAGCCCGGCCTTTTCGCGCACGGGCCCGACGAAAAGCACGGATTGGCCGGCCGTCTCGTGGGGCGTGCGGGCGTTCCTGTCGATGCCATCAGACGCGTTCCAAAGATACGGGCCAAAGGCGCGGGCCAAAGGCGCGGGCCAAAGGCGCGGGCCAAAGATACGGGCCAAAGGCGCGGGCCATGGGCGAAGCAAAAAACGGCCAACCGGCGGCCCAGGTCATTCTGGCCAGGTCATTCTGGTAGGCACCGCCGCCTCGCCCGTCAATCGTCATGCGCGGCGCCCGGGGGCGGCGTGGTGACGCGGGCGATCCCGGCAAACCCGGCGCCCGGCGGTTCAGCCCACGATCTCGCGCTCCGTGTACCCCTGGAGGTACAAGAGCGCCGTCAGGTCGCCATGGGCGACACGGAAACGTGCCGCATCGGCCAGAATCTTCTTGGCGCGAAAGGCGACCCCCGCGCCGGCCGCCTGCACCATCGGCACGTCGTTGGCGCCGTCGCCCACCGCCATGACGTCGGCAAGCGGGATGTCTCTTTCGGCGGCCAGGGCCGTAAGCGCGGCGCGCTTGCCGTCGCGATCGACGATCGGTTCCGCCACCGCGCCGGTGAGCACGCCGTTCTCGATCCCGAGCCGGTTGCCGATCGCAACGTCGCAGCCGAGCCGTTCGCGCACCCATTGCGTGAACGGCTCGAAGCCGCCGGTGACGAGCGCCGTGAAGGCGCCGTGCTTGCGCATGGTGGCGACGAGCGCGGCAGCGCCGGGGGTGAACATGATGCGCTCCCTCGCGCGCTCCAGCAACGCCGCCGGCCGGCCGCGCAGGAGCCGCACGCGCGCCCGCAGCGCCTCGCGGAAATCCAACTCGCCCCGCATGGCCCGGGCGGTGAGGTCCGCCACCTGGCGGCCCAGAGTCCCGTCCGAATCCGCGAGCGCGGCGATCTCATCCAGCATTTCGTTGGCGATCATCGTCGATTCGATGTCGGCCACCAGCATGCGCCTGCGCCGCCCCTCGCTTGGCTGCACCGCCACGTCCACGGGGCGGTCAGCGAGCCGCGCCCTGGCCGCATCCTCCAGCCCGGACGCGGCCGGGGCCCGAAACGGGATGTCGCAGGCGATGGCGTCTGCGAGCCAGCGCGGCTCGGAAGCAGCCACGCCCTGGCTGCGCAACGCCTCGAGCGCCGCGGCCACGGCTCCCGTATCGACGGCCGGGTGGGCGGGATCGCAGATGAGCGTGAGGACGAAGGCCATGGATCGGCCCGCACGGTACGACGGAAACCGTGCCGGTGGAAGACGGGCCGCGGCGGGGCAGGAGGATCGCGTGACGACTCGCGCGCCGCCTCGGTCATGGTCCCGCCTGGGTTATTGTCCCTAGGGGCCGGGTTGCTACGGATCAATGGCCCGCTCCCGGCGGCGCGCTAGATTCCAGTCCAGATGCAACCGGGCGGAGGAAGACGGGCCATGGCGGGCGAGGCGCACGTCCTTGACGAGGTGAGAGCGGCGATCCACAAGGAGCCGCGGCTTCCAGCAACGACACCGGTCGTGCTCGGCTATGAAGACGGGACCCTGACCTTGGAGGGCGAGGTTCCCAACGTGGCGGTCAAGAAGCTCCTGCTCGAGCGCGCCGCCGCCCACCCCGCCGTGACCGGCATCATCGACCGGCTGCGTGTGGTGCCGGGGGAACGGATGGGCGACAAGCAGGTCCGCGACCATGTGAGCGACGCGCTCGGGCAGGAGCCCGCGTTCGCGGAGCTGACGCTGGAGGAACGGGTGAAGGGAGAGATCGTCATCCTGGGCAAGCCGCCGACGAACGCGCGCGGCCGGATCTGCGTTTCGGTCCAGGACGGCGTGGTGACGCTGGAAGGCGATGCGCCGAGCCTCGCGCACAAGCGCCTGGCCGGCGTGCTGGCCTGGTGGGTGCCGGGTAGCCGGGACGTGATCAACGGCCTCGGCATCACACCGCCCGAGGAAGATTCCGACGACGAGATTGCCGACGCCGTCCGGATGGTGCTGGAAAAGGACCCTTTCGTCGACGCGAGCAAGATCCGGGTCGGCGCGCGGCGCTCGCGCGTCAGGCTCGAGGGCCTTGTGCCCACCCGATCCGAGCGCGACATGGCCGAGTTCGATGCCTGGTATGTGTTCGGCGTGGACGATGTGGAGAACCGGATCGAGGTCCGCGCCTGACGCCGGCGGGCGCGTCCGGTGAAGGACGAGGATTGCGTCTCGTTCCTGCGCTGGGCGCTGCCCCGGCTTGGATTCCGCTGGCCCGGGTTCCGCAAGGTCCGCCGCCAAGTGTGCAAGCGGGTCCGGCGCCGCCTCAACGGCCTCGATCTTCCCGACGTCGCGGCCTACCGCCGTTTCCTCGAATCCACGCCCGGGGAATGGCCGGCGCTGGATGCGCTCTGCCGCATCCCCATCTCGCGCTTCTGGCGCGACCGCGGCGTGTTCGATCATCTGGCCGCACACATATTGCCCCGGCTCGCGAACGAGGCCGACCGCAGCAGTAAGCGCGAAATCCGCGCCTGGTCGGCCGGATGCGCCTCGGGCGAGGAGCCCTATAGCCTGGCCATCGCCTGGGAGCTCGGGGCGGCCTTGCGCTTCCCGCGCCTGTCGCTCCAGATCCTCGCCACCGACGCCGATGCCGCGCTCTTGGAGCGGGCGACGCGGGCGGTTTATCCGCGCGGAAGCCTCAAGGACCTGCCTCAGGCCTTTCGCGACGCCGCGTTCGAAGAGACAAACGGGCAGTATCGTTTGCGCGAGCGGTTCCGCGCCCCCGCCTTGTTCCGGTGCGAGGACATCCGCACGGCCATGCCCGAAGGGCCGTTCGATCTCGTGCTGTGCCGCAATCTCGCCTTCACCTATTTCGACGAGGCGGGGCAACGGGCCGCCCTGGAAAAGATCGCGGCGCGGCTTTCGCCCGGCGGATACCTCGTCATCGGCGCCCACGAAAAGCTTCCCAAGGGCGCCGCGGATTTCGCGGCGGAGCCCAACGTCCGGGGCGTCTCGCGCCTGCGAGAAGAGGCGCGGCCATAGCCGATCCCGATTGGCTGGCGGCCAGTGTTGATCTGCGTCATTGTTGAGGGTAACGCCGGTCCTGCACTGTGATCCGGGGAAGGAGAAAAGGCGTGGCAACGAACACGACCCTGGGCGACGACCTCGGCCCCGCCAAGATCATCCACGTCCGCGAACCCAAGATCGGGCTGAAGGCGACCCTGGTGGTGGACAACGTGGCGGCCGGCCCCGCCATCGGCGGGCTGCGCATGGCGCCGGACGTCAGCACCGAGGAATGCGCGCGTCTCGCCCGCGCCATGACGCTCAAGAACGCGGCCGCTTTGCTTCCCCACGGCGGCGGAAAGTCGGTCCTGTACGGCGACCCCAGGATGCCGTCCGAGGAGAAGGAGCAGCTCATCCGCGGCTTCGCCTTCGCGGTGCGCAACGAGGGCGACTACATCTTCGGGCCCGACATGGGCACCGACGAGGATTGCATGGCCTGGGTCAAGGACGAGATCGGCCGCTCCGTCGGCCTGCCCGAGGAGATCGGCGGCATCCCGCTCGACAAGATCGGCGCCACGGGATGGGGGTTGAGTCACGTGGCCGAAGTGGCGGCCGAGTTCTGCGACCTTCCCTTGAAGGGCGCGCGGGTCGCGATCCAGGGCTTCGGTTCGGTGGGCAAGCACGCGGCGCGCTTCCTGGCGGCCAAAGGTGCGGTGCTGGTGGCAGCCTCGGATTCCGCGGGCACGATCTGGAACGCGGATGGAATCGACGTCGACGCCCTCATCGCCCACAAGGCCGGCGGAAAAAGCGTCGGCGATTTTCCCGCGGGAAAAAAGCTGGAGCGCGACGCCATCATCGGCATCGAGTGCGAGATCTGGGTGCCGGCGGCCCGCCCCGACGTGGTCCACGAGGGCAATGTCGGGCAGATGAAGACCAAGCTGGTGCTGGAGGGCGCCAACATCCCTTTTACGGTGGGCGCGGAGGAGTATCTGCACAAGAACGGCGTGCTGTGCGTTCCCGACTTCATCGCCAACGCGGGCGGAGTCATCTGCGCCGCGATGGAATATCGGGGCGCGGGGCGCACGGCCGCATTCCAGACCATCGAGGAAAAATTGCGGCAGAACACGACGCTCGTTCTCGAGGAAGCGCGCAAGACGCGGGGTCTTCCGCGCGCGGCCGCGCTGGCGCTGTCCGAACGGCGCGTCCGCAAGGCCATGGAGCTGCGCCGGTGGTCGATTTTCTAGGCGCCCGCCATTAAGTACCCGATTCTGGGCGCGTGATCGGCGCCGCCGGAGGTTGCGAGGACCGATGTATCGCATCCGTTTTCACGGCCGGGGAGGCCAGGGCACGAAGACCGCGAGCCGGATTCTGGGCCGCGCCTTCTTCCTGGCCGGGTTCGAGGTCCAGGACGCGCCGGTCTACGGAGCGGAACGTCGCGGCGCGCCCATGTTCGCCTATGTGCGCGCGGCGCGCGCCCCCATCAACGAGCGCGGCGTCATCCGCCGGCCGGACCTGGTGATCGTCGTCGACGACACCCTGGTTCCGGTCCCCTCGTCGGGCGTGCTTTCGGGATTGAGCGAGCGCAGCGTCATGCTGATCCGCAGTCCCGAAACGAGCGCGGTATGGAAGGAACGGCTCAAGCTGAGCGGGCCCGTCATCTGCCTTCCCTCGACGGTCGAGGAAGGCGCCGATCTGCCCTATCTCGGCACGGTGTGCGCCGGCGCGGCCGCCCGGCTTCTCGACGTCATCGACCGGCAGCGCCTGGAGGAGGCGATAAGGGAGGAACTGGCGCCGCTGGGCGAGGCCGTGGTGCGGCGGGATCTGGACATGGCGCTCTCGGCTTTTGATGCGGTCGCCGAGCACGCCGGGATCGTGACCGAGGGCACGGAGCTTTCCGCCGAGGGTTACGAGAGTCCGGGCTGGATCGATTTTCCGTTCGAGGACGCGCGGCGCGCGGCACCGGCCATCTACGGCGGGCCGACCAGCGTGGAGGTGCGCACGGGGCTTTGGCGCAGCATGCGCCCGGTGGTCGAAACCGATCTGTGCAATCGCTGTGTGTGGATCTGCGCCACGTTTTGTCCCGACAACGCCATCAGCGTCGGCGCCGGCGGCTATCCCGAGATCGACTACGACCACTGCAAGGGGTGCATGATCTGCGTCGCCCAGTGCCCGACCCACGCCATCCACGCCATTCCCGAAACGGCGGCGAAGGCCGAAGAAGAGAAGAGCCGGCCCGCCGCGGGAGCCAAGCCATGACGCGCACCCTGCTCACCGGAAACGGCGCCGCCGCCTGGGGCGCGAGGCTGGCCGACGTCGATTACGTGCCGGCCTTCCCCATCACGCCCCAGACCGAGATCATCGAAACCATCTCGGCCTGGATCGAGCAGGGCGAAATGGCGAGCCGGATGGTGACGCTGGAATCCGAGCATTCCATGATCACGGCGGCGGGCGCCGCCGCGGCCACGGGCGCGCGGGTCTTCACCGCTACGTCGAGCCAGGGCCTGCTCTACGGGATGGAGATGGTCTACACGGTGGCCGGGTGGCGGGCGCCGTTCGTGATGATCAACGTGTCGCGGGGCTTGTCCGCGCCGATCACGCTGGAATCCGACCACAACGACATCATGGCCGCCCGCGATTCGGGCTTCCTGCAGATCCACTGCTCCACCTGCCAGGAGGTGCTCGATTCCACCCTGCTCGCCTTCCGCATCGCCGAGGATTCGCGGGTGCGCGTGCCGATGATCGTCAACATGGACGGCTTCTACCTGTCCTTCACGCGAGAGCCGGTGGAAATCCCCGACCCGAAAGCGGTGGCCCGGTTCCTGCCGGTCTATGACGCCGCACCGATCGGGTTCCGCGCCAGCAAACCCATCAGCGAGGCGGTCGCCGTCCTGGGCGGCACGCCCTATTCCTATTTCCGCTACGAGATTCACCTGGCGGCCCTGAAGGCCCTGGAGGTGTTCGAGGAAGCGGCCCAGGCGTTCGAGCGCGAATTCGGCCGCCGCCATCATGCCATCGAGTCCTACCGATGCGAGGACGCGGAGATCGTGTTCGTGATGATGGGCTCGTTCGCGACCAAGGCGCGCGACGCCGTGGACCGCCTGCGGGACGCGGGGCACAAGATCGGCCTGGTGCGGCCGCGGCTGTTCCGCCCCTTCCCGGCCGATCACCTGCGCCGCGCGCTCGCCGGCAAGTCGGCGGCGGCCGTGATCGACCAGAACATCTCCATGGGCAAAGGCGGCGTTCTGCACGCCGAGCTCGCTTCGGTGCTTTACGGCGCCGCCGATGCGCCGCCCATCCTGGCGAGCTTCGTCGGCGGGCTCGGCGGGCGCGACATTGCGCCCGAGGAGTTCTACGAGATCGCCGCGGTGATGCGACAAGCGGCGGCCGAGGGCAAGACCCCGCCGCCGCGGCTTCTCTACACCGGCACCGAGATGCGCCACATGCGCAAGCTCCAGGCCATCGCCGAGGTCGAGCGCCAGATCGTGGAGACGACGAAATGACCGAGACCGCGTTCAAGGGCATGAAGGACCTTCCCTCCGTCCATCTGCTGGGCGCGGGAACCGCCATGTGCGCCGGCTGCGGCGGGCTCGAGACGGTCAAGGAGGTCTATGACGTGCTGGGCACCAACACCGTGTTCGTGAACGCGGCCGGCTGCCTCACGCTTCTTTCCATCTACCCGTTCACGCCGTTCCGCGGCTCGTGGCTCTATACCGCCATGGCCTCGGCGCCCGCCGGAGCCCAAGGCGTGCGCGACGCACTCGACATCCTGATGCACAAGGGCCGCATGAAGCGCGAGGAGGATTTGCAGGTCGTGACCCTCACGGGCGACGGCGCCGCCTACGGCATGGGGCTGTCGGCCACCTCGGGCGCCATCGAGCGGGGCCTGGATTTCATTTACGTCTGCTACGACAACGAGGGCTACGGCAACACCGGCCAGCAATTCTCCGGCGCCACGCCCCACGGCGCGCACACCGCGACCAGCATGGGGCCGCTGGGTTACCCCGGCTACAAGAAGGATCTGTTCGCCATCTGGGCGGCGCACCGCCCGGCCTACGTCGCCACCGTGATCCCCTCCGAGCCGCTGGACCTCGCCCGCAAGATCGAGAAGGCGAAGGGACTGAAGGGCCCGCGGCTCATCCTGGCGCTCTCGCCGTGCCCGCCGGGCTGGGGCTACGACCCGAAGGAGTCGGTCGAGATCGGCAAGCTCGCGGTCAAGACCGGCGTGTGGCCGCTCAAGGAATACGAGAACGGCGTCGTCACCCACACGCGCAAGCCCCACCCGCGCCTTCCGGTGGAGGATTACCTGAAGCGCCAGGAGCGTTTCGCGCACCTGTTCGCGCCCCAGCGCAACGAGGCCATGCTGGCGGAAATCCAGGCGCGCGTGGACGCGTACTGGAACGCCGTCGCCTAGGCGCGCCCGCCCGATGGCCAACAAAGGGGCCCAAGGCAAGCGAAGCTATTTCCACCGCGGCGGGACGGTGCCGCTCCTGGGCGAGACCATCCCGGAGCATTTCGCCGGCGTGGCGGCGCGGTTCCCCCAGCACGAGGCCCTGGTTTCGCTGCCCCAGGACCGGCGCTATACCTATGCCGCCCTGGCCGAAGAGATCGACCGGCTGGCGGCGGGGCTCGCGGGGCTCGGCTTTTCCAAGGGCGACCGCGTGGGCATCTGGGCCACCGACAACGCCGAGTGGCTGCTGTTGCAGATGGCGACCGCCCGCATCGGCGTCGTCCTCGTCAACATCAACCCGGCCTACCGCGCGGCGGAGCTCGCCTATGCGCTGAAGCGCTCCGAGGTCCAGGGCCTGTTCCTCATCCCCACGTTCCGCAACAGCGACTATGTGGCGATGATGGTCGACCTCGCGCCGGGCCTCAAGACCGGCGGCGAGATCGCCTGCAAGGATCTGCCCCACCTTCGCCGCGTCGTCGTCTACGACCCCAAGGCGCCGATGGAAACGGCGCGCCCCGCACCCGGGTTCCTCACTTGGCAGGAAGTGATAAAGGCGGGCGAAAAGGTTTCGCGCGCGGATCTGGACGCCATCACCGCGTCGCTCGACATCGACGACGCCGTGAACATCCAGTACACGTCGGGCACCACCGGCTTCCCCAAGGCCGTGGTGCTGTCCCACCACAACATTTTGAACAACGCCTATTTCTCGGCCCAGGCGATGCACTTCACCGAGCGCGACCGGCTGTGCGTGCCGGTGCCGTTCTATCACTGCTTCGGCATGGTGCTCGCCAACCTGCTCTGCCTTTCGGTCGGTGCCTGCCTCGTCATCCCGGCGGAGCATTTCGACGCGCCCGCCGTGCTCCACGCCGTCGAGGCCGAACGCTGCACCGCCGTGCACGGCGTTCCCACCATGTTCATCGCCGAGCTGGAGCATCCGAAATTCAAGGACTTCGACCTCACGAGTCTTAGGACCGGCATCATGGCCGGCGCCCCCTGCCCGCCCGCGCTGATGAAGCGGGTGATGGAGGAGATGCACTGCCCGGAAATCCTGATCGGCTATGGTGAGACCGAGGCCTCGCCGCTGACCCACCTCACCTCCCGCGACGACACCATGGAGCGCCGCACCCAGACCGTGGGCTCCAACCTGCCGCACCAGGAGGTGAAGATCGCCGACACCGAGACGGGCAAGACCGTGGCCCTGGGCGAGACGGGCGAGATCTGCTTTCGCGGCTATCACGTGATGAAGGGCTATTACGGCGACCCCGCGGCCACGAAACAGACCATCGACGGGAACGGATGGCTCTATTCCGGCGACCTCGGCACCATGGACGCGGACGGCTATGTGCGCATCACCGGCCGGCGCAAGGAGATGATCATCCGCGCCGGCGAGAAGATCTTCCCCAAGGAGATCGAGGAGTTCCTGTTCTCCCATCCCAAGATCGCGCAAGTGGCGGTGTTCGGCGTGCCCGACCCGTTCTACGGCGAGGAGGTGATGGCCTGGGTCCAGCTCCACGCGGGCCAGACCATGAGCGAGCAGGACATCCGCGACTACTGCAAGGGGCGGATCGCCCACTTCAAGGTCCCCCATTACATCTGGTTCGTGAGCGACTTCCCGATGACCGTGACCGGCAAGCTGCAGAAATTCCGCATGCGGGAGAGCGCGGTGGAGAAGCTGGGGCTCACCGAGAAGGCCGCCGAAGCCGGGGCGCCGAAGAAACCCGCCAAGTCCGGGACGACGGCGACGTGAACGATAGGCACAACCGAGAGGCACAACCGTGCCACAGCGACTTTACATGAGCCGGACGTCCGGGTCGGACCGACGCGTCAACTACCTGCGCATGCAAGCTCGTGCATGCGGTTCTCTGAAATCGACCGCGCGCGATGCACGAAGATCGCACCCAAGATCGCCCGCAACTCCGCGCCGAGTCACGACCTGGGCGCTGCGCCTTGATCCGATTCGACCAGCAGGGTCTCGAACGCGTCGGTGAAGGACACCTTGTCGGCGAGGAGCCGCGCGCGTGCCTGCCGGTGCTTGCGCGCGATGCACGGGTCGCTCAATAGCGTGCGCGCCCGCGCGATGGCCGCTTCGACGTCGAGGATGCGCTCGATCAGGCCGTAGCGCTCGAGGGCCCGCGTGTGGCCCGCTTCCAGCGGATTGAGGAGGATCGTCGGAACGCCGAGTACGGCGGCCTCGTTGGCGACCGTGATGCTTTCGGAAAAGCACAAGCGGGCGAAGGCGAGCAGGTGGTGCAGGTCGCCCGGCGCGGGCGTCACCACGTCCGCCGCGAGCGGATTGGCGCGACTGCGTTCCAGGCTGAGGACGATTTTCCGCGCACCGCTCGCCTCCATGGCACCGACCGCCCGGACGACCTCTTCGTCCGAGAGGCCCGAGACGGCGCGATCGTGCAGGGCGCGCCATGCGATCAGCCGCAGCACGACATACGGAATCTCCGGAGAAAGGCCGTATTTCGCCAGGACATTCGCATCGGGGCGGAACTGGTCGGGATGCAAGTAGGCGAGCGGCTCCAAGGAATCGATCCGCACCTGCCGCGGCCCCCAATCCTTGTAGTACGCGGTGGATGTCACGATCCGCGAGGCGAACGGCATGTAAAGCCACTGCTGCAAGGTGCCGAACTCGGTGTCCTCGTGCACGATGCAAGGAATCCCGGTCAGCCAGCCGATATGGGTGATCGCCACCGAATGCGCCGACAGCAGCAATGTCGGCCGAAAGCGCAGGATCGCCAGGAAGGTCCGCCACTCCCGTATCGCCAGTTCGCAGAGCGAGCCGATATATCCGGACCGGGCGCGGCTGATGCAGATGTGGTCGATGCCCAGCTCGTCCAGAAGAGGAAGCGTGACGTCCTTGTCGCGGCTCAATACCAGGACGGCGGCGCCCCGCGCGCGCATGCGCTTCAGGACGTGCTTGAACTTGTGCACCTGCGCCGGGTGGCCGAACTCAACCAGCAGCCTCATGGGCCCCGCCTCTCAGCGTACGCGCTGCCGCGTCTCACGCTGGCGGGCATCACGGAGGGCAGGAATTTCGGCGCCAACAGGCCCGACAGGAAGCCCGCGACCATCAACATCCCGCCGCCGAGGATCAGCGGCAGCGCCAACGGAAAATACAGCAGGCGGCCGGGCGCCTCTCGGGCCAACCAGAACAGGCGGCGGCCGACCTTCGCGGTATGACCCGCGCCGATCGCGGCAAACCGGCCGAGCAGATAGGTCCGGGACGCGGGCCGATTCCGCGGTCCGGCGGCCCGGTCGGGCCAGGGGAGCCGCAGCGCGTTCACGCCGTCGAGCCCGAAGATGAGGAACCGCCAGAAAAAATGTGCCAGGCCGTTCGGCGGCTGGTGCCGCGCGCGGCTCTTCGGCTGCCGGCCGATGCGAAAGCCGCGTTGGCGCAACAGCGCGGCGTAAAACGTCGTCGGAACCCGGAAGACCGGCAGGCGCACCGGCGGCGGGGCGTCGTTCAGCACGGCCCGGCGGAACGCCACGTTGTTGAAGTGGAATCTTTCGGCGTCGTAGACGGCCTCGCGGCCCGAGTAGAACTCAAAGCTGAACAGGACCGCGGAGGCCAGCGCCCACGCGGAGTCCGTGCGGATCATCGTTTCGCCGCCCAGGACGTCGATATCGGGCCGTTCGCCCAATCCCTCGATCAGGCCGCGCAGCCAGCCGGCCTCGTAGACGCAGTCCGAATCGAAGAAGACGACAACGTCGCCGCTCGTCCGCGAAACGCCGGCAATCTTGGCTTCCTCGTAGCCGCTGTCCGGCGGCGCCTTGACGATGCAAAGCCACGGATAGTCCGCGGCGAGCTTCGAAAGCGTGCCCTCGGGCAATTCGCCGCTTTCGACCATGACCACCTCGTTCGCGGTGGCCGGGCTCAAGTCCTGCGCCGCAACGCTGTGCAGGCTGCGGCGCACGCTCTCCAGATCCGCGAGTTCGAGGTTGACGGTCTCGAGGACCATTGAGAAGGACGGCAATCTGGACCCGCTCGTCGCAGCCATCCGCTTTCCCCCATGCCGCTACGCGTCTTCGTCGCGGGACTCCCGGCGAAGTCGCCCGGTGCCGAGCACCACGACCGATACGATCCCCGCCGTACCGACGCAGAGAATCCCCGCGGCCCGGTAAAGAGCGGCGCAGGCCAACCCGATCGCGAGCGATACGCCGGCCCCCCGGCCCAGGCCGGCCACCGACCACTCATAGACTCCGAGATTGCCCGGCGTGATCGTTACGACCCGCAGGAGCATCGACAAGGAATCCAGCACTCCCCCGACGAGAAAACTGTTGATCGTACCAGCCAGTGCGGCGAACAGCACTCCGAAACCGAGGAAGCTGGCCGCCGACCGCAGGGCAAGCAGCGCGACGACCGACACCATGAGCCGCCGTTGGCGCACCAGCAGAGCCCAGCTTTCGACGAAGACGGCGAAGCGGGCGGACAGGCCGGCCATTGGCCTGCTCGCGACGAAGAGCGGGAGAAGCATCGGCCCCAACGTCAGGCCGCTTCCGAACACCCAGAACAGACCGTTGATCGACGCCCCACGCCCGCCAAGCCAAGCCAAGCCCAGGAGCGCCATGAGTCCGCCGAGCGTGATCGAGAAAAGCGCGGTGATGGTGGTAATGGCGAGAAACGTCTGATGGCCGATGCCGTGCCGCGACTTGAGATAGAGAGTCTTGGCGCCATAGGCCATGCCCGGCACGGAAACAACATTGGCGATGGAGCCGCCGGATGCGACCGCCAGATACTCCAGCGTCTTCAATCCCGGGGCGTAGAAGCGCGCGAGCTGCGCCGTGGCGCTCACTTGCGCCCAGTAGGCGATCAGCCGCGCAGCCAGCACGTACGACGCCGTTGCACCCGATATGTCGCGCAGACGGCCTAGTTCGGACTTGTTCGACCACAAATAGGCTGCGAATGCGCCGAGCAACGCGGCCGCCACGACCCATTTGGCAAGCGTGATGCGACCGCCCGCCATCCGCGTCGTCTGTGTCGAGGCCGAAGATCTTCCCTTGCGGTCCATGTCAGTTGTCCGGGCTGGTGTGGGCGAGGTAGACGATCTTCGCATCCGGATCGGGCGGCGCATCGCACCGAAACGATCTTCAGCGTAACACCCGCCGGTTGGCCGCCCAA
>JBAVNO010000250.1:0-2927 GCA_049691095.1 Alphaproteobacteria bacterium
GAAGACGCCTGGCGGCCGCGGGCGCGCTCCCGCGCCGCCGGCGCGGTCCGGCCGCGTCGGCGCGGTTGTCTTGCAATGGGGACGCCCCTACCATGTCGTCGACACGATAATGGGCGCGGCCCCGGCAGCACAACTGCACCGGCACTACCGCAGCGCACAGCCGCGCCCAAATTGGGGACCGGCGACCGCGCACCGGACTTGGCCGCGCGCGCCGCGAAGAGCGACAGGACCGACCATGGCGAAATCCGAGCGCACCGACCAGCCGGCTCAGTGGGAGCGCGGGAAGCGTGTGCGCCGCCTGGCCGCGGTGGTGTCGAAGCTGACCGCGCCGTGGCTGCGGGACAGCGGAGTCCAGCAGGCGAATCTGATCGCCCGCTTGAGCGCCCACTGGCCCGACATCGTGGGGCGCGATCTGGCGGCCGCCTCGGCCCCGGAACGGCTCGCCTTTCCCCACGGCGCCAAGTCCGGGGGCATCCTTCACCTCAGGGTCCAGGGCGCGCTTGCCCCGGTGGTGCAGCACCAGGAGCCGCAGGTCATCGAACGCATCAACACCTTCTTCGGCTACGGCGCGGTGGCGCGCCTCCGGTTGATCCACGCCCCCGTCGCCGCTCCCGGCGCCAAGGCGCCCGCGCCACGCCCCCTGACCGAGGACGAGGAGCGCCACCTCGGCGCGGCGCTGGGTGGGGTCGCCGACAAGGACCTGAAAGCCGCCCTCTCGCGCCTGGGCCGGGCGGTATTGGGGGCCCCGCCCAAAGGCTGACGGTACCGCGACGCGATGGCGAAATGCAGGCGGCGGACAAGCTTGCCGCCCGCGAATGGCTCGGTCTATACTTGATCAACATCTTGTGCCAGAGGCCTCTTACTTGCGCAAAATCCTGCCGTTCGCGGCGATCCTGGTCTTAGTGGTTGCCGGCGCGGTGGCCTATTGGGGGGTCTCGAAGCGCCCGTCGGGTGACGGCGCGCCCGAGGCCGGCCAGACGGCCGCCGCCGACGGGTCCATGTCCCAGGCCCAAGCCGCCCTGCCCGTCCTGGCGGTGCAGCCCGACGACATGGTCCTGGGCAGTCCGGACGCGAAGGTCACGATCGTCGAGTACGCGTCCCTGACCTGCCCCCACTGCGCCCACTTCGAGACCGAGACCCTGCCCCAGCTGCAGAAGGCCTACATCGACACCGGCAAGGTCAAGCTGGTGTACCGCGACTTTCCCCTCGACGGCCTGGCCCTCAAGGCGGCCATGGTCGCCCATTGCGCCGGTTCGGAGAAATATTTCGCGTTCCTCAATCTGCTGTTCGAGAACCAGGATTCGTGGGCTCATATCGAGGATCCGGTCGCCGGGCTGGCCACCATCGCCAAGATCGGCGGCATGGGCGAGGAGCAGTTGCGCAAATGCCTCAACGACGAGGCGTTGTCCCAGCGCGTCGCCAAGTCGCGGTTCGACGCCGAGAAGAGTCTCGACATCACCAGCACGCCCACCTTTTTCATCAACGGCGAGAAGGTTCCCGGAGCGCTTCCGTTCGAGCAGTTCGAAGCGATCCTGAAGCCCCTCGTCTCCGCCCCATAGGAGCCCGCGCGCAAGGTGCAGTTCTCAAGGCTTCGGATTTCCGGCTTCAAGTCGTTCGTCGATCCGACCGAGCTCTGGATCGAGCCCGGCCTGACCGGCATCGTCGGTCCCAACGGGTGCGGCAAGTCCAATCTTGTCGACGCGCTGCGCTGGGTGATGGGCGAGACATCGCCCAGGCAGATGCGCGGCGGAGAGATGGACGACGTCATCTTCGCCGGCACGGCGGTGCGCCCGGCTCGCAATCTCGCCGAAGTGGTCCTGCACCTCGACAACGGCGACCGGCGCGCGCCGGCGATGTTCAACGACGCCGACGAGATCGAAGTGACGCGGCGCATCGACCGCGGCTCCGGGTCGACCTACAGAGTCAACGGCAGCGAGGTGCGCGCCCGCGACGTCCAGCTCCTGTTCGCCGACGCCGCGACGGGGGCGCACTCGACGGCGCTGGTGAGTCAGGGACACATCGGCGACCTCATCAAGGCCAAGCCCGCCGAGCGCCGCGCCATCCTGGAAGAGGCCGCCGGCATCACCGGCCTGCATTCCCGCCGCCATGAGGCGGAGTTGCGGCTGCGGGCGGCGGAGTCGAATCTGGCCCGTCTCGACGACGTGCTGGTCACGCTCGAGGTGCAGCTCTCGGGGCTGAAGCGCCAGGCGCGCCAGGCCGCGCGCTACCGCAAGATCGGCGATTACATCCGCCGCGCCGAGGCGATCCTTCTCCACCTCAGGTGGGCGCAGGCCGTCGGCGCCCTCGACGAGGCCCGTTCCAGACTGTCGCAGGCCCAGGCTCTGGTGAGCCAACTCGCGGCCAGCGCCGGCCGGGCGGCCGCGGACCAAGCCGACGCCGCCGCGGTGCTCCCCGATCTGCGCCGCATCGAGGCGGAGGCCGCAGCCGGCCTGCAACGCCTGTTGATCGAGCGCGAGAGTCTGGAGGCCGAGGAGGCGCGGCTGGCCCAGTCCAGGCGGGAGTGCGAGGCCCGCGCGCAACAGACCGGCGCCGACATCGAGCGCGAGCGTCATTTGGCCTCCGACGCCACCACGGCCCTGAAGCGCATCGGCGACGAGGAAGCGTCCCTCGAGGTCGCCAGGCACGGCGAGGCCGACGGAATCGCGGCAGCCGCCCGAAAGGCGGCCGACGCATCGGCCGAGGTCGCGGCCGCCGAGGAGGCGCTGACGCTGCTGACCGAACAGGCCGCGGCCGCCGACGCGCGGCGCGCCGGCCTCGAACACCGAATCGCCGATTGCGACGCGCGGCTCGCCCGCTTCGCCCAGCGCGCGGAAGAGATCGCGCGCCAGTCGGAAGAGCTGCGCGCCAGCGCGCCGGATCAAGGCGCCATCGACCGGGCGGCAACCGAGGTCGGCACGGCCGAGGAG
>JBAVNO010000251.1:0-12243 GCA_049691095.1 Alphaproteobacteria bacterium
ACCCAAGTCGTTCCCGGATATGCGGCGGTCCCCGAGGCGGTCTATGGGACCTGCCCGCCGGGAAGCCCCTATCCCGCACCGGAGGCCCTGCCCCCAGCCGGATACGCCGCGCCGCCTGCGCCTCAACCACCGCCTCAACCACCGCCCCAACCACCGGCTCAACCTCCGCCCCAACCAGCGCCCCAACCGGCGCCCTGACCGCTGCCCATCCGCCGCTGGGCGCCTGAGCGCGCCCGCATCCCCCGGCGGGCGTCCCCGGCGGCACACGGCCAGCCCTGAACCGGACTTCCATGGGCGTGCACATCGCCGCATGAGACCCCTCGCGTCGGCGGCGAGCCGCGGCTCCCCTCGGACCGGGCGTCGGCCACTGCCCAAAGCGGTTGCGTGATTCCCGAGTGGCGGGCATGCTGGGATGGGGGAGTGTTCAAAGCGGCCGATGTCCTGGTTGACCGAACTCGCCAAATCCAGACAGGCCGTATTCGCGTTGGCCCTTGGTCTCATCGCCTCGTTCGGGGCGTATGTCCTTGTTCGCCACTCCACCGCCACCAGGATCGCCGCCGAATTCGACGAGCTGGCGACGATCCGCGAGAGCAATCTCCGATCGATCATCGGCGACAGCCTCAACGCCGTCGACTCGACGGCGGGGCTGTTCATCGCCTCGAACCAGGTGACGAACGACGAGTTTCAAGCCTTCGTACGGCACGAGAACACGGGACCTGGCCGGCTGCGGTTCATCGCATGGTGCCCGTACGTGCAGAGCGAACGCCGCGCCGCTTTCGAATCTGCGGCCCGGACCATGCGACCCGATTTCGCGCTGACCGAGTGGGAGGCCCGCGACCCGCTTCCCCCCGAGGCGCGCGGGGCATATCTGCCCGTGCTTTATCTGGAGGAATTCAACGGCACCGACTTCAGGGTCGGAAACGACCTCGGTGCCGATCGCATCCTTTACCACGCGGCCATGCGGGCCGCCGTCACCGGCGAGACCATTGCCGCCGCGCCCGAGGAGGTCTCCCGTCCGGACGGAATGGACTATCGGATTCTGGTGTTCGCACCGGTCTACCGGAAGAACACCGATCCGAAGATGGGAGGGCGCAACCCCGGCAATCTCGATGGCCTTGTGGTCGGCGCCTTCGACATCGGCGCGGCGGCGCTCCACTCGATAATGGATCTGGCGCCGCTGGTCGGCCTCGACTCCCAGATCTTCGACGAGGCGCCGGACTCGGCCAAACTCCGTGTCTTCTATTATGCGTCGCGGATGCGGGATGGGCCGGCGACCCCGCCTTCGGAGGAAGACATCCGATCAAGCCTTCACACCGTCGCCACGCTCGACGTGGGGCGGCGGCCGATGACCCTTTTCATTTATCCGGCGCCGCAATTTTTTGCGCTTCGCAACACCCGCGAGGCCGAGGGTACCTTGTCGGCAGGCCTCGCGATTACCGGCCTGATGACCGCATTTCTCGTGCTGTCGTCCCGCCGCGTCCGCGAGGTCGCGGGCTTGGCTGAGGCGCTGACGGGCACGAACGAGCGCCTGAAAACGGAAAACGCCCAACGGGCATTGGCCGAGTCCGAGCTGCGTGCACGTGAAGAGCGCATTCGCGGCATCATGGACAATGTGGCCGACGCCATCATCACTACGGATCAGCACGGCGCGATCGAATCCGTAAACGGTGCGGCCGAGCGGCTGTTCGGGTATTCCGCGGCGGAAGCGACGGGCATGAACATTTCGGAGTTCATCGCGGAGCCTCACCGCGGGGATTACCAAAGAAAACTGGCGAACAGCCCTGGCGCGAGGCAGGGCGGGGTCGCCGGTAACGGCTTGCGCGAGGTGAAGGGCCAGCGCAAAGACGGCTCCGTCTTCATCATGGACCTTGCGATGAGCCAAATCGCCGCCGAAGGCGACCGGCGGCTGATTGCGGTCGCGCGCGACATCACCCAAAAAAAGGAAGCCGAACAGCGGCTCTTTCACGCTCAGAAAATGGAAACCGTGGGCCATCTGACCGGCGGCGTGGCTCACGACTTCAACAATCTCCTCACCGTCATCCTGGGCAGTCTGGAGCTCCTGAAGGACGGATCGACCGGGCCGGCAGGGTCGAAGCTGATCGAAGCCGCGATACGGGCTTGCGGGCGCGGTGCGGATCTGACTCAGCGGCTCCTGGCCTTTTCGAGAAAGCAGACGCTGCAGCCGGTCCCGACCGACATCAACAAGCTGGTGTCCGGGATGACCGAGTTGTTGCAACGGACACTGGGCGAACGGATCGTCATCGAAACCGTCCTCGCCGCAGGGTTGTGGCCCGCCACGGTCGATCCCGGGCAAATGGAAAGCACGCTCCTCAACCTCGCCGTCAACGCGCGCGACGCCATGCCCGAGGGCGGAAAGCTCACGTTGGAAACGGCGAATGTCCGCCTCGACGAAGCCTATGCGGAGCGACACACCGATCTGACACCCGGCCAGTATGTCCTGGTGGCGGTCAGCGACACCGGCACCGGCATGACGCCGGAGGTCGCGGAGCGCGCCTTCGATCCGTTCTTCACGACGAAGGAGGTGGGCAAAGGCAGCGGGCTCGGACTGAGCATGGTGTACGGCTTCGTCAGACAGTCCAGAGGTCATGTCAAGATCTACAGCGAGGTGGCGCAGGGCACGACCGTCAAGATCTACCTTCCGAAGGCTTCACGCCCGGGCATGCAGACCGCGGATCGGGAGCCCCAACCAACGCAAGTGCCCACCGGTCACGAAACCGTTTTGGTGGTCGAAGACGATCCCGACATCCGAATGTTCATCGTCAGCGTGCTGACAGGGCTCGGCTACAGCGTCCTCACGGCCGAGCATGGCCGGGCGGCCATGAGGGTCGTCGACGGGACGGACAACATGCACCTTCTGCTCACCGACGTGGTTCTGCCCGAGGGCCTGTCCGGCTCCGATCTGGCCAAGTGGGTCAAACAGCGCCGTCCCGAAACGAAGATATTGTTTACTTCGGGGTACACGGAGAACTCCATCGTTCACCACGGAAGGCTCGACGAGGGCGTTCAATTGTTGGCCAAGCCGTTCACGAAGCAGGCCTTGGCCAAGAAGGTCCGCTATGTTTTGGATACGCCGGAACGCCGCTAGCGCCGGAAGCGTTTGGTTCCGCGCCGCGGCGCCAAGGCTGGGGGACGCGGGCCCGGACAGGAGGGGGCATGAGCGGCGACAGAGATAGCGCACCCAAGACCCATCGCATTCTGGTCATCGACGACGACGATCTCATTCGCCTGACCCTGCGGGCGGCATTGGAGAAAGCGGGGTATGTCGTTCTCGAGGCGCCGGATGGAGAAAAAGGCATTCGGCTTTTCAAGGCCGACCCCGTCGATATCGTCGTCACCGATATCGTCATGCCCGAGAAGGAGGGGATCGCGACGGTGCTGGAGCTGCGCCGCGAGGACCCGGACGTCAAGATCATCGCCATTTCCGGCGGCGGCCAGCTCGCGGCCAAGGACCTGCTGCACTTCGCCGGAAAGCTGGGAGCCGACCGGATTCTGGCCAAGCCGTTTCCACCCAACCGGCTCATCGAACTGGTGCGGGAGCTGCTGTCCGAATAACAGTAACGCTTCCGTGGCATAATTCCGACCGCCCCTTCCAAGACCGTCACGGAGCCGAACATGGGTGCTTACGCCTACCTGGCCCTTGCCATTGCCGCCGAGATCACGGGCACTACGGCCCTCAAGCTTTCCGACGGCATGACCCGCTTCGGACCCGCGGCCACGGTCGTGGCGGGTTACGGCATCGCCTTCTGGCTCATGTCGCTGAGCCTCAAGGTACTCCCGCTCGGCCTCGTCTACGCGATCTGGTCGGCGATCGGGATCGCCGGCACCACGGTGATCGGTATCCTGCTGTTCTCCGACCCGTGGAACGTCCGCACTCTGTTCGGAGCGACGTTGACCATCGCCGGAATCGCGGTGATGCTGCTGGGCCAGCCGGCCCAAACGCCGTAGCCGAGAAAACGATCGGGGTAAGAGACGGCCGTGGCGGCAAACGGTTCCGGGACCTCCGGCCCTACGACCGTTCGGGCCGCAGGAACGGATACCGGGCCAGCTCGTCGCGGGTGAAGAGCGCGATCCCGGCGCGGTTGTCCACGGTTTCGATCAGGATCACCGCGTCGGGATTCTCGAACGCGATCCGGCCCGGCGTTCCGGCGGCCGACAGCGCGGCGAGCAGCGCGTCGTCCAGGAATCGCTCCTCCTCGGGGCTCGAAAGTTTTCCCTTGAAGCCGCGGCGATGCAATCGGACATGGAACGACTTGCCCGCAAGCCGCGGCGTCCATGGCAGCACGATCTCGCGGGCCTGCTGCTCGAACTCGGCGGCGGTCTGGAACGAAAACGCCGCCGCGCATGGCACGAGCCGCGAGAGGAAATTGAGAAGGCCCGGCTCGTTGTCCACCGCCGCCGAAACTGCGGCGAGGAATCCCTCACGGTCTTCGACCCGCATCACCATCACGTTGAAATAGGTCGTGCGCGCGATGGGCCCGAAAGGCGCAAGGAAACGGCGGGTTTTCCGGTAGCCGCCTTCGTACACGGTCGCGACGACGTTCCAATCCGGTACGCTCACGCTTGTTCCCTCGCCCCGCGCTCGCCGGCCCTCCGGCCGAAGCCCGGCCCTTGCGAACGATGCCCTCGTTTCGCCCGCGGGCACAAGCATGCGATTTGGGCGCGGTCTGGCGGTGCAGGGGTCGCATGCGGAACCGATGGCGTCGGGAACGAACTTTCGGCATTGACGCGGTGCGGCATGCACGCGTTTGTCCCTTCGCCTCGCTTTGGAACGGAGGTAGAGTTGCAAATAGGGTGCGGGCATAGCCGGTAATGCCAGTCGCATCGCCATGTCCGCGCTTTTCCAGTCAAGGAGGCGAACATGCCCGTCTACATCAGCCTCGTAAACTACACCGACCAGGGAATCCGCAACATCAAGCAGTCGCCGACGCGGCTCGACGCGGTCAAGGACGTGCTGCGCAAGATGGGCGGTAAGATGAGGGATTTCTTCCTTACGATGGGGCCCTTCGACGCCGTCCTCATCGCCGAATTGCCGGACGACGAGACGGCGGCGCGTTTTGCGCTGGCCATCGCGTCCCAAGGCAATATCCGCACCACGTCGCTTGTCGCCTTCACCGAGGAGCGGTATCGGGCGATCATCGGCGGCCTCGGGTAGGGGCGCGGGTGGACTATGCTCGGGCGCGCGCACCAGCCGCCAGCCATTCATTCGGGTGGGCGCGCCCCCGAGGCCCCTAGGCGTCCGCCCCCGGGACGGAGTCCGAGGCATCCCGTAAGGGCGCGAAATCCGAGGTAACGTTCTGGAACTTGCCGCCTGGCGGTCTTTGGATCTCGTCGACCTCCACGATCGCGAGCGGCGGTGTGGACTCGCCGCCTGACTTGGCCCACGCTTCGCGGATCTTTTCCGAGAACGCGGGCGCGAGCGGCCCCGCCGCCAGGATCGGTTCGCCGCGCGGCGCATGGCCTTGATCCAACGGGGCGATGGTGGGGCGGTCTATCCCGGCTTATGTTTCCCGGCTATGATCCGGTCTGTCTAGCGCCCCGGGTAGGAGAGGAACGATGCCATGAGCCACGGCATACTGCGTGCTTCGACGGCGGCTTTGCTCGCGGCCGCAGCCATGTTTGCGAGCCTGTCTTTGCCGCGCACGGCCGCGGCCGAGGAACAAAGTCCCGTCGCCGAGCTTTCGCCAGGCGAGGGCACCAGGACCGCGAATATTCCCGATTTCCGCTTCGGGGTCGCGGCGGTGCGTTTCTACGGCACGAACGTGATCCTGACCAAGCTCGGGAGCACGCATGTGCGGGTGATGGGACGGATACGTCAGCTCCGCTGCTCGGAATGGCATACGGGCGACCTCGATGTCGTGCTCTATAACGGCGACACGGTGGTGGCCGAGATCCCCAAGGTGTACACCATGGGCGACGGCTGCCACTCCTGCGAGGATCGGGGCGACGTGCAGTTCTACGCCGGTTTCAAGGACGCCGCTGCCTTCGCCCAGGCCACGGGCGTGCAGCTCGTTTCGCATAACTTCAAGGTCTGCGCCCCGAAATAGCCCCGTGCCTTGACGCTGCCCGGCCCCCACCGGTGCGGCCACGCTAAGGGTGGGGGCGTTCGGCCGCGACCATTGCGGACGATGCGACGGGGAACCGAGGCGGGCGGCCGATTGGCCGCCCGTTTTTTGCGGCGGAGCCGGGTTCGCTTCGACGCTCGATCACCCCATGACCGCCGTCGTCTGCGACCGGTACACCAGCACGAGGAGTCCGATGACTGCGGACGACACGGCATCGATGTAGAAGAAAGGCGGCAGGGCGTAGACCCAGCCGAGCGAGAGACAGAGGACTGCCACCGCCAGGCATGTGCCGCCCAAGACCAGAAGCACCGATTGATGCCGTACGGGGTCGCGGACCGCGACCGCCAGCAGCGCGCCGACGGCGGCAATGATGAGGAAGAAATTCTTGACCGTGTAGGCCACGATGGGCGCATCGGGATACGCGATCGGCCCGAAACCGGTCATGAAACCGTTGATCGAGTCCATGGGAAGGAAGATCAGCACTCCGCATAGGATGAAAAACGCGCTGAAGGCGTAGAGAATCATCTTGATCGTTTGCATGACGTGTTCCCTTTGCTTGCCGTCGCCGGTCCTGCATCGGACACCGCCGCGGTCATCAGCCGCGCGCCCATAAAGCAACGCCTGCGCCACGACGATACGCGCACCATCGCCTGCGGGATACGCCCGAGTGGGGGCCCATTATCGGCCGTACCGGCGCCGGTGTAAAATATCCTCGTGTCGGTTTTCTTGCACTCAAAGCCGACGCGGCGATGCGCACGCAAATGCCAGACCGGCTGCTTGCGTCCTCCACCTGTCTTCCACGGGCGCCGGGCTCACGTTCAAGACCCAGGTCCGGACCGCTTCCCGCCGGGAAGCGGTCCGGATGACACCCAGTCGCACCCGCAGGAAGCGGGGGCGCCTGCCCTTGCATTTCGCACCTTGCGCGGGCATAAAGTCGGCCGCGTCCGCTCGGAGCGGCGGTGCGGGTGCCGACGTGCGGTCGCAAGCGCGGGAACTCGCGAGTGGGGTCCCGTTCCTGCCGGTCCCGTTTTTCACCGATCTCAGCAGACAACGCGCTCAAAGGAAAGTTGATGGCAAAACTCCGGCACTCGGCGCATGCAACCAAGCGGCGGTCACTGGCCAAGGCGGGGTCCTGGCGGTTGGTTGCGGCGGTGGACACGCTGGTCATCAGCTACCTCATCACCGGACAGGCGACGTGGGCCTTCTCCATCGCGACCGTGGAGGCAATCACCAAGATCGTCATCTATTACGTGCACGAGCGCGGCTGGGCGCATATCCGCTGGGGTGTGCACAAGCCGGACTGACGCCGCCGCAACCGGAGTACGACATCCCGGGGGGAGTCTACCGCCGGCCTATTGGTGCACGGGACCGGCATCGGGGCATCGGAATCGCCTTTCCCAACGCGGGCGGCCCGGCCTAGACTGAGATCAAGAGCGGCACACGGCGTGCCAGCCAAGGGATGGAATTGGAATTATGGGTCTTAGTTTCCAGCATCTTCTTCTCGTGCTTCTGGTGGTGCTGATCGTATTCGGCGCTGGGAAGCTCCCCCAGGTCATGGGCGACGTCGCCAAGGGCGTGAGAAATTTCCGCGCCGGCCTCAAGGACGAGTCCGGCGAAGGGAAGCCGGGCTCGAACCAGAGCCCGTAACAGCCCGATCGCGTTGCGCCTGCGGGACCGATTTTCGGCAGCCTATCGACACGGCGCCAGCGCATGCGTAATCTACGGCACGATTTCGTCCGGATTCGTGCGGGGAGTAGGGTATCGCTCGAACGGACTCGAGACTCGACATTCGGTACGGCGAGGCCCTCGGTGCCATCGGAAATCCGCACGATTACCTTCGATAACGGCGAACTGATCGAAGCGATCCATCGTGCGCGGAAGATCGTGAATCCGCCGGTTCCGGCGGGCGTCATCGAGTCCTGCCGAACGATGGCGAAGGAAGGCGCTTTCGTCAGTGTCACGGTCCGCAATAAATCCGACGGTGCGGCGCATGAGATCGATTTCGGTCCCGCGACCGTTGCGGCGCTGCTGATCCAATACTGTGCCTTCTTGCGCATTCCGATCCCGCGCGCGGCCGCAAAGTCCGTTCAAGCGAGCGGGGGCAACGTCACGCTTGTTCTCAAGACCAGTCCGGCGGCCGAGGCCGAGCCGTCCGCCGGGTGACGGGCCGATCGAAGCAGGAATGGCGCTCATCGGAGCCATCGCGGACGACAGGATGGACCTCCGTGCGGCCCGTCACAAACGGAGCCGTGCGTGGTAATGCGCGGGATCATCTGAGACGGCGCCGAGAGCAACATCTGCGAACCAGCCGATGAAGGCCATAATCGTCACCGCCGCCGACAAGGCGTATTTCAATCTTCTGTGGGGCCTCATACGCTCGATCCGGGACAAACCCGAGGGCCGTGACGCCGAAATCGGGTTCATCGATATCGGTCTCACGCCCGGTCAGCGCGACTGGGTGGCCCGCCAGGGCGTGCAGATCGCCGATGGGCGCTGGGACTTCGGCGCCGCCATCGAAACCGAAAAGCTGCCGCGCCACCTGCAGGCGCTCACCTGCCGGGCTTATCTGCCCCGTTATTTCCCGGGCTTCGACGTTTATCTCTGGCTCGACACCGACACCTGGGTCCAAGCGTGGGAGTGCCTCGAGTGGTACCTGAGGGCTGCCGCCGGGGGCGCCCTGGCGATCACGCCGGAGGTGGACCGCACCTATGACTCCCTGTTCGGCCTGGCCAAGGCGCATCAAGACGCGCGGTTGGAGAGGTGGACCGCCGCGTTCGGCCCAGAGGCCGCCGAACAATATTATCGCGCACCCTCCCTCAATGCCGGCGTGTTCGCGCTTCCGGCCGAAAGCCCGGTGTTCGACCGCTTCCGGCGGCATCTCGACACCGCGCTCGCCAACGGCCTTACCTTGTTCGCCGATCAGATCGCCCTTAATCGCGCGGCCTTCGAGCTTGGCGGCACCGTGCTGCTGCCCGCGTACTGCAATTGGATGTGCCTCTACTCGGAACCCCGGTTCGACGACAGACGCGGCGTGTTCGTGGAACCGGCGCCGCCGTTCCAGACCCTCGGCATCCTGCATCTCGCCGGCCGGTGGAAGCGGATGGATTACGTGGCCAAAGGCTTCCTCTACCGCCGCGGCGCATACCTGCGGGAGGACCAAGGGGCGATGCGCGCTTCCGAGGGTCGATGAAGGTGCCATGACGATTCACGCGCCACCGGCGCCGCCAACGACCCGATCCGGGTTCCCGAACTCTTGACGGAGGCAACACCGTCGGCCCAAAAAATATCGGCGCCACCGGTCCCGTGGCCACGCCGAGGGAATCCGTGCCATCATGGAACCGCCGATGGACACCGATTGAACGATGAGCCGCGGCCGCACTCGTCTTTCCGAGACCACATTTGACCCGACCCTGATGCAAGACCGATACATTCGAGACCTGTTTTCCGATCCGGAAATGCTGCGCATGGGCCATTTCCAGAGACAGGAGGATCTCAATCTCGGCCTTGGCTGGATTTACTATGCGCTCGGGCGAGTGATCAGGCCGGCGCGGGCCGTGGTCATCGGGTCGTACCGGGGCTTCGTTCCCAGCGTCCTGGCAAAATCCCTGATGGATAATGCCGAAGGTGGGGAGGTTTCCTTCATCGACCCTTCATACGTCGACGATTTCTGGGCCGATGCGAAACAGGTGGAGACCCATTTCCGGAAACTCGGCACGCCCAATGTCCGCCACTTCCGTCATACCACGCAGGACTTCATGGCCACGCCCGCCTATGCGGAGCTTAGCGATATCGGATTGTTGATGATCGACGGCCACCACACGGCGGAACAGGCGAGGCTGGATTATCTCGCCTTTCTGGGAAAACTGACCGACAACGCCATCGTGCTTTTCCACGACAGCGTGCGTCAGAAAATTAGTCCGATCTACGGAAAGGATAATCCCTACACGCATACCGTCTGCATGTTTATGGATCGCCTCAAGGGGACGCCCGGGTTGGAGGTTTTTACGCTGCCCTATGCGGATGGTCTCACATTGGTGCAGGGGCGGCCCGAAACCCTCGAGGTAATCAATCAGCCATTCGATCTCTCGCCGCCATAGGCGGAAATTGCGGCCCGGGTTCGCCGCTGCGGCCCCTCAATAAGGTTCGGACCGGCGGTCACATTCAATAACGGGATTTCCCGAGCGGCCGCCGTCAAGGCTTCGCGCCTTCGCCCGGCCGGCCGGCAACCCGGCCATCCTCGTTCCGGTTCCGCAGGTATTCCAGGAAATATTGATTGAGGCGATCCCGGCTGCGCGACCATGACCATGGCCGGCCTTGTTCGGCGACGATATCCCGGTCGAGGTCGAGGGCGAACGGCACGAGCCCATCGATCCTCGATTTGTATTGCCTCTCCTGCAGCGTGCCGTGGAACAAATGAAGGATCCGCCCGCTCGCGCATCCCAAGCCGCCGGCGCAAGCTTCAGCCGCTTTTGAGGCCCAGTGGCGGTACGAATCACAATCTCCGTAGAACCCCCAACCCACCGTCTTGTGATTGTCGATCAGTTGCCGGCTCAAACCGGAAATCCCATAGCAAAACATCATGTCGCCCGCGCCCATGACACCGCGATCGTAGATGCCGATGCGGCGGATAAAGTCGGCGCGCGAGGCCCAGGCAAAGCCGTAGGCCGGCCGCCTCATGATGTCGTATTGATTCTTGCGGTCCGGTTCGAATCGGTGATCGAGATCGAAACCGACGATGTCTTCCTTCAGCCGCCCGAACACGCCGAGAAAGGACTCCCGTTTTCGCATTTTAAGGGAGTCGATGCCGTCCAGGCTGCTCCCCTCGGAACGGGTCAGGCGAAGTGAAGCAGTCTCGTCCGGAAACGCAATTTCACTGAAAAGCTGGAGCACGGAACGATCGTCCAACAGGTCCCTGGCTTCCTCCTGCCAATGGACATTGTTGAAGAGGACATCGCAATCGAGCCAGGCGACGTATTCGACGTGGTCGGGCAACGCCGCGACGGCGATTCCCAGCAGCCGCTCTTTCTGCCACATCAAGTCGCCGCCGCCGACCTGAAGCAAGACCTCGGCATCGGTCTTATTCAGCTGAAACTGATTGTCGGGGTTCCATTCCACCGTCAGCAAGGGGGCCGAGAGGAGACGCCTGAAGCAACGGTAATTATCCAGCCGCCTCGAACTCTTGGTCAGATTGAAATAGGTGGTGATGGCCCAGAAATCCTGTCTCGGGCTTCTCATCCTTCGAGCACCGCCGCTCTTGGGACCCGGCCGCCCCAGACTTCGATCCAGGCGAGTCTCGAGCAGGCATCGCTGCCCGCTCCCGCCTTCAGGTCGGTAAAGCCGATGGCGTCGATTCGCGCCAGAGACGGCGTCGGAACCTTCCCCATGACCCTCACCTTTTCCATATCCAGCAATCGCCACGATAGCGAACGAGGGCGGAATTCGAACTCAAGCCATTCATCCGACGCATCGGCGGATTGTTCGCTGACCAGCCAGGGACCGTCAACGGGTTTGACGATCAGCCTAAGGCCGTGTCCCCCCGACTGCTTGGACAAGCACCGGACCATTCCGGTTTCGTCGAAATCGATGAGCACGCGCCTGTGCCGAAGGCACATGGCCCAGCTTCCATCGCATTTCCCCGACCAAATGTAATACGGATCGCCGTCGATCTCGTCGTGGTGGCTTTTTTTCAGCCCGTCGCGTCCCGGCCCGTGAAGAGACAGGAGCAAATCCGGGTGGGACACATGCTCTTGCGTTACCGGACGGGCGGGCGGAATTTCTTTCCAACCCTCTCGGTAAATGGGTTCGCCGGCCATCGGCAATCGGGGTTTCGGCTTGTGCTGCAAAAAGGCTATCCCGTCGGCAACAGGGAGAGGAACTCCTCGAACTTGCCGGTCGGCCCCCGCTCGATCTCATCGACCGGCATGATCTCGACCTGGAAAGGATATCCCAACGCCTTGCGCACGAATGCCACGGCCTGATCGTGCTCCTCTTCCGTCAGGGGCCGGTTCAGGACCAGCCGAAGCTGGATGGTGTCCAGCGCGCGCTGCACGTACTGGGCCTGGCGTATGCATGCCATCGACCGGAACTGGCCCAGTTCGACCGGCCAGTAGCGCCGCCCGTCGGGCGTGCGCACCAAGTTTCGGACCCGCCCCAAGACCTG
>JBAVNO010000252.1:0-8065 GCA_049691095.1 Alphaproteobacteria bacterium
GCGGCGGGCCGGTTGCGGGCTCAGAGGTCCGACGTGCAGTTCGGGCAGCGCGTGGCCGCGGCCGGGATGGCCGAGCAACAGAACCGGCAGTCCTTGGTCGCCGGCGCGGCCGCTGTCGGCTTCGGGAACAGCCGGTTGACCTGGCGGATGACGAGGAAGATCACGGACGCCACGATCGCGAAATCGAGCAGCGCGTTGATGAACACGCCGTAATTGATCGTCGCCGCGCCCGCCTTCCTGGCCTCGTCCAGGGTCGCGAACGGGCCGCCCGAAAGGGTCACTAACAGGTTGGAGAAATCGACCTTGCCCAACAGCACGCCGACGGGCGGCATGACGATGTCGTTGACCAACGACGTGACGATCTTGCCGAACGCGACACCGATGACCACGCCGACCGCCATGTCGACCACGTTCCCCCGCATGGCGAAGTCCCGAAACTCCTTCAGCATCCCTTCCCCCGACGAAAAACGAAAACTCCGGCGCCGCCAGTATCGTGCGCCAGTATCGTGCGCCGGTATCGTGCGCCAGTATCGTGCGCCGGTATCGTGCGCCAGTATCGTGCGCCGTAAAGGCCCGTTGCCGGTGCGGGCTTGGGCGCGCCCGCGCGTCACTTGAAGAAGATGCGAAGGCCACCCGTCATGGAGAGGAAGGACAGGTCGAGCTGCATCGGCTGGCCGTTCAGGCCCACATCGGCGCCGAACAGGAACGTGTCCCGGACCTCCATGTTGAGCGCGATGTTGTGCTCGACGAAGTAATCGAAGCCCACGCCCGCCGCCGCCACCGGTTTCACATTGTGCTGCGACGTGAAGCCGGATTGGCTGAGCGGCATATCCGGGTCGCCGTTCTGGGCGAAGCCCAGTCCCCCGCCCACCACCACGTAGGGCGTGAAACGGTCCCCCCACAGGGGCTCGCGCAGGCGAACCAGTCCCAGCGTGGTCCAGAACGGATAGCCCGTGATCTTGCCCATCGTCGGCGAATGAATCTGCGCCCGCGCGTATTCGAGCGCGAACTCGGCGCCGAGATGACGGTTGAAGTTCGCACCCGCCGCCGCCGAAAGCGCCGGTCCGGACCAGTCGTCGAGGGTGACGCTTTCCAGATGGTCCGGCGCGGTGAAGAGCGCCTTGCCGCCGCGCACGGCGATGTAGCCGCGGGCGACGCCGCTGTCGGTGGCCGGCGGCAAATTGGCGGGAACGTCGGCGCCGGACGCCAGGTGATCGAAATAGAGGCGCAAATCGGCGGTGACGGAGAGCGAATCGACGTTCAGCTGCTGGCGCTGGTTGTTGAGCGTGATGTCGGGACGGAACAGGTACTGGTATTTGGTTTCGATTCCCGCGGCCACGTTCGGTCCGATGAAGTATTCGATCCCGGCGCCGGCGACGGCGAAGGGCGAGCTGCCGCGGCAGCAGATGGGATAGGTGAAATTCTTGCCGCGGATGAAACCGCCGGTCCCGTAGCCCCCGCCGCCGATGGCATAGGGCACCAGGCGGCCGGACAGGACCGGGTAGCGCATGCGCAGCTGGGCGCCGAAGGTGCGGGCCCAGTAATCGCCGAGCGACCCGACGTCGAGGGCCGAGACCTCGGTCTTGGCCCAGTCGAACGTGAACTCGGCGCCCCAATAGCGGCTGAGATCGGCGCCCAGAGTCAGACCCCAGGTGGGGATGCGCTGGCCGGTGGCCGTGAAGGCGGGGGTTTCGATCTGGGCGCCGGGAACCGAGTCGCCGTTGAAGTAGAACATGGTCCCCAGCCGCAGCCCGACATAGGGGCGGAACTCCCGGTGGGCCTTGCGATGCTGGACGGCATGCGCGGGCGAACCGAGCGCAAGAACCGCGCAAAGGGCGACGAGAATCGCGAGGCCGCAGCGCCGGGCCGGCGCGGCGCCGAGGCATTTGCGTTTGGCGCGCGCTGCGCTCACGCCATGCGCTCGGCCGTCGGGGTATCCGCCCATTCCTGGATGCATGCCGCTGGTGCGCAGGCTTGTTGTTGTAACGATCCGGGAAACGACGGCGGAGGTTTCGGCCAACAAGGCGTCGGCCCAGAAGGCATCGGCCCAGAAGGCATTGGCCATGACGGCGATGGGATGTCGCGGCTCCCCTTGGCGCGCCAGAATGCACGCGGCCCGGCGGCGCCGCAACCCGGAAAATGGCGGGCCTGGGCGCCGGTCCCCGTTTTGGAGGGCAGCAGACGAGGCGCGAAGCGCGGTGGATAGGGCGCGCGGGCGCTAGGACTTCTGAGATCGCGACCGCGCGTTGCCGCCGTAGTTTCGCCAGGCGGATCTGACTCGAGGCCTTCTCCTGGCCTCGCATTTCGCGGTACCGCCGCCAGTCTGTTGTCTGAAGACGGATTGCTGACGATGCCAATGCTCGCGATAGATTCCTTCGACGTAAAGCTCGATCTTCTGAAATCCCGACAAGACAATCGGATCGAAATGAGAGGGCATGGTATGCCCGTCGCCGTTGGTGATGATGTCCATGGCCTCGGCGTGTGCGTGTCCCCGCCGGTATGGGCGATCCTGGCGCAGCGCGTCGTAGATGTCGCAGATATTCACGAGTCTCGACGGAGGCGAGATTTCTTCGCCCTTGAGGCCGTAGGGATAGCCGGTGCCGTCGAAGTGTTCATGGTGCTGAATGGCCAGCATGGCCGCGAGGTCGAGAAACGGCTCGTCCGTTCCGCTCAGCAGCTCGTAACCCCGGACCGTGTGCGTCTTGATCAGCGCCATCTCCTCTCCGGATAACGGCGCCGTCTTTTGAAGTATCTCGATCGCGAGCGCGAATTTCCCGACATCGTGGAGCATGGTCGCTTGCGCTATTTCCTCCATCGCATGGGGAAACATTCCGAGCTCGCGCGCGAGGCGCCTCACCATGGAGCCCACGCGCACGGCATGCGTGTGCGTTCCGAAGTCGTGGAGCGCCTCCGCGCGCGACAGGCAGCGCGCGGCCGCCGGCAATCTTTGCAAATGTCTCATCACATCGTTGGTTCCGACGCGGCAGGGCGATCAAGTTTCTCTATTTTCGCCGTGCCGGGCGTGCTGCGGGGCAAAACTCAGGACAAGACCTGAGTGCAACGGAAAGCTTAGGCGAACGAACCTAAGTTTCTGTAAACGGTTTTGTTGGATCAAGGCCTTAGGGATACTAGGGCTTTTCGGCGGGCGCCGCGCCGACGGCGGTGCGCACCGCGACCCGCCAGCGCTGCCGAGCCCCAAATCCTTGATCGCGCAGCGGTAAACGGCTGCGGCACCAGGGCGTCGGCAGCCGCTGTCAGCGACCTCGGCCGAATGTCCGGCATTGCAATATCACGGTGGAAATGCCACTTATATGGGCGACAGGCGTTTCCGCGCGGCTGCCGTTCTCTAACCTTGACCGAACGCCGGCTTCCGCTTCCTACCACGATCAACGTCCGAGCCGTGGCGCTGAGGCGCGCGGCAACTCTGTCTTGCGGGGAGCCTCATGTCCGTCGGTACGGTGAAATCGTTCTGCATCAAGAAGCGCTTCGGCTTCATCCAGCCGGAGAGCGGCGGCAAGGAGGTCTTCGTTCACATCACGTCGCTCGAGCGTGCCGGTCTGAAGGTTCTGAAGGCCGGTCAGAAGGTCCTTTACGACATGTCCTTTGACGATGGCGAACAATCCATGACCATCGTCCGCGTGTTGGATTGATCGCCACCCCCGGGCGCCGCGACCGAGATGATTGATCGACATGATCGCGTAGGTCTCCAGCCCGGCCCATTTTCATCCCGATCGGCCCTGCGTCCGGTCCGTTTTTCACTGCGAGGCAAATGATTCATGCACGTATTTGTGCGCGACAATGACATCGACGGGGCGCTTCGCGCCCTCAAGAAGAAGATGCAGCGCGACGGCACCTTCCGAGAGATGAAGCGCCGGCGGGCATACGAGAAACCGTCGGAGCGCCGGGTGCGCGAGAAGGCCGAGGGCGTGCGCCGTTATCGCAAAGCGATGCGGAAGCGATTGCAGCGCGAGGGCTATTAGGGCGAAGGGGCCAATGAATCGATCATCCGGCGACAGCCATGCCGCGGCCGGTATGAACGAGGCGAAAGGAGAATCATCATGAGGAACACGCCACGGGATATCGAGGCCCGGCGCAACGCTCAGGCCCTGTGGGACGAGAAGAAGAAACAAGACAAGGAAGTCGGGAAACAGAAGGACAAGGCGCGGCAGGCCGAGGTTTCCAAGGTGGCCCGCCTGCGTGAGCTTCGCCTGGCGAAGGAAGCCGCCGAACGCGAATCAACGGAGTAGGAGCGCGTGACCGCCCGGAGACGTGCCCGAAGTCGTGCCCGAAGTCGAGTATGTGGCGCGCCCGGACCTGCGCGCCCGTGCACGGGGCTCGGCACGTCATCGTCGATCGTTCCGATCACCCCGACGCGGGAGTGGGCCTATGATCTTTAACGTGCGGTGGACGCCGCTCGGCGACAGCCGGGAATACCGTTCCCGCAACCGTCCGACTGCCGATGATGCTACGGATTTCGCGTGCACCATTCTCGATCAGATGGCGGTTGACGCGATCCAGGTCATGGACGTCAGCGGTCAGCACGTCCTGATGATGCCCGAGATCGTGCGATTTTGGCGCGCGAAACAGCCGCGTCCGGGCCTGACTTAGCCATTCCATGACAAAGGGGCCGAATGGCCCCGGCGTCGGTTTCGATGCCCGGACGGGCGAGGCTGGGACAGCCCCGTCCGAACGCCGACGCGTCCCGGGCCTGTGGCCGACCAGGGCGCGCCGATCCCCATCGCGCGCGCCCCGTGTCGGTGATCTAATGGCGGTGATCGCGTGTCGCCGGTGTTACGGCGACGTCTTGTCTTCGCTCTGCTTCTCCGCTTCGGCCAAAGTGATGACCTTGTCGTTGAGGGCGCCCGCCAGCGCATCGACGCCGCCGGCTTGGAGCACGGCCAGGTAGTCGGCCGTCTTGACCGCGATCTCGCTGATGCTGCCCATGGTGTAGATGTCGGTCACCTTCCAGGCGCCATCGAAGTTCTTCATCACATAGTCGATCGGGATCTTGTGCCCGTCTGTGAATCCGATCTCAGTCTTGACCACGACGGAGTCGGGCGATTTCTCCACCGTCTCCAGCACCGCCAACTGCTCGCCGTTGTACCCGTCGAAGCGCGTGGCCAAGGCGGCGGTGGTCATGCGGCCGAAGGCCGCGACGAACCGCTGGCGCTGATCGTCGTTGGCCTTGTCCCAGAATCTTCCGGCCGTGACCTGGGCCATGAAGGGCAGGTTGAATGCCGCTTCGACGGCCGGCGCCAGCCGCCGCACGCGGCCGTCATAGCCCAGCGTCTTGGCATCCTTCATGACGTCGAGCAGAACGGCGTAGGATTGCTGGATCACCTGCTGGGCCGCGTTCGAGTCGGCCTTGGCGGAAAAGGTGGAAAAAGTCATGAGCGCGGCGACCGCAAAAGCGGCGCACGCGTAATTCAGGCGACGGAACGCCATCGGGTGTCCTTTCATCCATGTGGGGGATTTTGTAACTTTATATATTGGTGGCGATCGCCCCGTTTTCAACGCGAAATCGTTCGCTTCATGCGCGGAGTGCCTTATCCCGGCGCGTCTCGAATTGTCCCAAGCTTTAGTCGAATTGGCGCGATTCGCCGCGGGTCGGCGAAGACGCGGACATGGGATGGGTGGACGAAGCGCGAGGGCGCGGGCCAAAAGGCTGGTGGACCGAAGCCGGATGGGTGGCCGAGCGGTTTAAGGCACCGGTCTTGAAATGCGGCCGGCCCCGTCCCTTCCTGTCCCGCCACGGTGTGGTGGTGTCAGGAAATTCGCCGGTTTCAGGCGGCGATTGTGGCACGTTGTACCGAGCCGTACCGTTCTGTGGTGTGCCGTTGGTGGCCAATTTTGTGGCCAAGTATGCCACGCAAGAAAAACTGCGCGCGGGCAACCTTTCCTTTTGTCGCGCGCTGCTTGCTGACAGGGCCTTAGAACGAAGTGCAATTTAGGGTCGGCCCGGTCCAGAAGCAGTTCGTCGTCGTCATGGCGGGCCGTTGCACCTGCGGCTGCGACAGTTGCAGAAGCTTGATACCGGCATCAGCCATCGCGGCGCTTTGTGCAGCCTGTCGATTGAGCTCTGCTTCTCTCGCGGCGAGTGACATCTGGAGATATTCCTTCTCGGCCGCCGTGCCCTCCTGAATAGATGCTTGGTACGCCTCTTGACGAAGCTTGTTGGCCGTTCCGTACGTAATGCGGCCCTGAAGAAGCTGCGCCAACACTTGGTCGGTTTTGTAAGAAAATTCCACACCTGCGCTAAGCAGGTATGGTGCGAAACGTTGAGTCCACGCTTCAACATCTTTCCTGCATCCGGTTCTAAGATCAGCGAATCGCAGCAGGGCGTTGCGCTCTGCTTCCGACGGAACGTCCTCGATAATCAGATGCCGCGCCGTAATGTCTTTTACGTTCCACGGAAATTTTTCGCGTATTACGTCCAGCTCGGGGACCGAATAATTCTTGTTGCACCTGTCCTCAATCACTTTCGCTTCGGCTTGGGCCTGCTGCCGAATCTGAAGAGCCTGCTGGTACTGCAGACCCGCACAGCCTGCCGTAGCGAGGGCAACCAGTCCCGCACAGAGAGCTATGATGACATTGATTTGGCGCATTGCCGCCTCCACGCGTGTAAAGGGAGAAATAACACCTCCACCGGTGGCCCTTGACGCCCGATTCCTCGAAGCCCACCCTTCCGCATGGGGCTAGTAATACCGCAGCTAGCAGAAACCGTCCCGTCTGATTGGCGGTCCTTCCCTCCACGCCGCTCAGTGGACCGCTGCGCCGCCCGGACGCTCTCCGCCTAAGAGCTCACCAATCGCCCGCACGGTCCGCTCCCACACGGCGCACCCGTCCAAATCGCCGGCCGCGAGGCCAGGCTATTCCACGAGATGAAAGAGCGTCTTGTCCTGAAGCGCCGAGAAAGAGACCGTCTTGATGTCTCTGGTGTCTCGCACCCGCTGCAGGCGCGCGTGCGGGAACGCGCCACCATTAACGAGAATTGCGACAACTTCCCAAACATCCTGGGGCATGTTCGCTTGACGGTATCTCTGTCCGCGCTCGACGTTGCTCATCGTGTCGTTCATCCTCGTTTTTTATTGTCGTCAACTGTCGCGGCCCCCACGGCCGTCGTGCCTTCTTTTCCACATCGTGCACCCGTCCAGGTCGCCGGCCGCGAGAAACTTGTCGGCCTTCGTTTCGGCATGGACCCGCAGTGTCTTCGCCGTGTTGCTTGATAAGGGCGTGGGCTGAGCGCCAGATGTCAATATCGGAAGTCATTTCGGCTTCCATTCGCGGGCCAGCTTCTGCGCCTGGGCGATCTGCTCCGGGGTCATCTTGGCGGCTACGCGATCGCGGTTACGGACTACCGTGTCGCGCTTCTCTTTCTCCGAAGCCGGGTAACGGGAGGCAGCGAGGTTGTACCATTTATGCGCTTGCACATAGTCCTGCGGCAGCCCCAGACCGTTGCCGTACATGAGGCCGAGGTTGAACTGGGCCTCGGCGACGCCCTGGCCGGCGGCCTTGCGAAACCACTTCATCGCCTCGGAATGGTCCTGCGACACGCCCTGACCGTTGGCGTACATGAGGCCGAGGTTGCTCTGGGCACCGGCGTTGCCTTGGTCGGCAAGCGGTTGAAGGAGCCGCATCGCGGTCGCGTAGTCGCCACGCGCAAAGGCTGCCACATAGGCTGCAACCGCATCCGCGTAGGGTCCGGCAACGGCGGTTCCTGCTATCGCCGCCGCTAGGAGCCCCGTGGTGAGCGCCGCGCGAAGCATTGGGAAGACCGACCTTCCGGCGTCCGCTCGTCATACTCCCCGCCCCCTGTTATCTTTGCTTGCGATAATGCGGATTTGCGAAAGCATCCGGCCGAGAGACTATCTACTTGGATAGGACCGCATGAAAGCCAATGCTACTCCCGCCCGCCCATGGCGCGGTAGTGGACGAAGCGCGAGGGCGCGGGCTAAAAGGCTGGTGGACCGAAGCCGGATGGGTGGCCGAGCGGTTTAAGGCACCGGTCTTGAAAACCGGAAAACCCGTAAGGGTTTCGTGGGTTCGAATCCCACCCCATCCGCCA
>JBAVNO010000253.1:0-2730 GCA_049691095.1 Alphaproteobacteria bacterium
GGTCAAGGTCACGGGCGTTTCCGGCGCGACCCTGCTGGCAGAGAAGGCGTGAGGCGGGGGGCGCAGCTCCACCGAGAAAATCACACGCCACATCGAGCGCATCGCCGCGGTGGAGATGGAAGCGGCCGAATTCCCGGCTGCCACCGTCAAATCATCGCCGAAGTAGCCGCTGGCGGCGGAATTGTTAAGCCGGACGCCATCAACGATAACATCGTCACAATATCATGTTCCCAGAACGGCCAGTGATCGTCGTGGTAGTCGCCAGTGAATATGCCCGCATTCCGAATATAACCTATCCGATCCTCATCAGACATTGCTTCTCCAGGAACATCACTCAGCGAGAACCTAGACATAAAGATAGATGCAAAAGTATTGCGCTCGGGCGGAGAATAGAACACTTCGCTCCTCGGGAACCAAGGGCTGACATCCGCCTTAAAAGTATCTAGCCTAGCCCCCTCTATTCTCTCGATGTGAAGCAGCGCCAACAGGTGCCTTCTTTGCAATACAATGCAGTCAAGCCCGCGTATCCACGCCTGGAGGGCGACGTACTGTCCAATGATGCGATGGCGTCGCTGAGTAAAGGCTCGGTGGGGATCGGTTGGAATCGAAGTATCGAGTTTCATCGGCTCCCTCTTCATGATTACCTGCAACCGCGTGCGACATCGTCTGTAATCGAATCGCCTGCGTAGCCATGCACTTCGGCGCGGCCTGAACCAAGCATCTGACCATATGCAGCGAAGTAGCTATCGGCGCCATGATAGTCACAACGACTGGTGTTGCGGTACGAGTAGGCGTTGCAGCTAAGCCAGCGTCGACCACACGAGCTGGCGAGTGAGCGGGCCGGATCTATTATTTGGAATCCGGGTGAAAGTGACGGGCGTTTCCGGCGCGATTCTGGTGGTGGAGAAGGCGTGACGGCCCAGAAGCGCAATTTTACTGGGGAAAATTGTGTGCCATGGCGAGCCAATCACGGCGGCGGAGATTAGGCGGAACGAGGCTGCCCCGGCCACCACCAAACCACTAATGGGCGAATCACGCCCGGCGGTTGACTCTTGGCTCCAGCACCTTGTTGTACGGCCCCGCATTCTGCGAATTCCAAAATTTTTCTGGTGGCCAACGGAATGGGGGCGTAACCTTGCACAGAACTAACAAAAAACTATGATTTATCAGTCAGATACACGCATATAGTGCAAGGTCACAGTGGAATCCTACACTGCGAACCTCACATGAACGGCCCGAGTCGTTCGGGCGTTGCTTTCGGGGGCGAACGGAAACGATGGCTAATAAATACCCATATGTAGCTTCGGCTGGGCCACTAGTAAAAACGATTGAGCACCTTCGACGGCGGAGCTTTCCAAAGGAGTTGACAGCCGAGACACTCCGAAAGCTGGGCGTAGCCCCGAAGAATGAGTCCTACGTTATCAACGTGCTGCGGTTCCTTGGCGTGATTGATGACGAGGGTAAGAAGGTCGATGATACGGCGAATGCCTTTGTTCAGCATAAAGATGAGGAATTCCAAAAGCAGTTTGAATCACTTGTCCGAAACGCATATGCCGAGCTTTTCGAGCTCCACGGTGATGACGCGTGGACTATGGATCGTACTGGTTTGGCACAGTTCTTCCGAACGGCCGATCACTCAACTGAAATCGTTGGAACTAGGCAGGCTGGTACTTTTACGTATCTGGCGGCACTGTCTGGCCACACCGTGCTGCCGCAGGTGCGGGAGGCTTCCGCACGGAAGGCGACCACCAAGAAGAGTGGCGGGGCTGCCGTTCCGAAGGCGGCAGCTGTATACGCTGCGGCCCAGACGCACGCAACTACGGCGGAGCATCCACCGGAACCGCGAGTAGGACTGACTGTACGGATCGAAGTGAATCTTCCCGCGGACGGTGACCAGAAAACCTATGACGAGATCTTTAGGAGCATCAGAAAGAACCTGATCGATGGCGAATGACTTCGAGCACTTCGAGCAGATCGCACGGAGGGCCCACCAGTTCACGGAGGCCGAGACGACCAAGTCGAATGGCGCCCATCCGTTCGATGCGAGAAACATTCATGCAGATCTTTCCAGCGACGTGAAACGTTTGTTCGACAATGGTCATTTCGCGCAAGCGACACTGGAAGCGTTTAAGTTCGTCGATGAGGAGATGCAACGTATCTCTCGCAGTCAGGACTTCGGTACCAGCTTGATGATGCGCGTCCTCGGCGGAAACTCTCCGACGGTAAAACTGAATCCTGGAATGACGAAAACTGAGAAGGACGAGCAAGAGGGCTTCAAGTTCTTGTTCGCCGGGGCAATGCTGGCGATTCGGAACCCTCGAGGGCATAGGAGCGGCCTTTCGGACGATCCGGACACATGCTTGGATCACTTGTCTTTGGCGTCATTGCTGCTGAGGCGATTGGATGAGGCGGGCTTGCGGTGAGCCTATGCATCGCCCCGCTCGCCTCACGACGCCGGCCGTCTGGCCTTGAGCGCGGCGTCCAGCGCGCCTTCGTCCGTGTAGTCGAGGCGCCTCCCACCGACAGGCCGTGGGCGAGCCTTGTCACGGCCATAGCCTGCCGTCCCGTGTGGCGCGGTTAGACTAACCCACTGGTTCTAAACACACATTCCCCTTCCAGCCGTTAGCCGCAAATAAACGATTTTCCTCGAGAATCGTAACGCTCTGTTTTCGACGACAGGTGCGGAATCGAGGAATGGCGTTAGGCCAAGTTCTTTCATTTAGACGCCAA
>JBAVNO010000254.1:0-8407 GCA_049691095.1 Alphaproteobacteria bacterium
TCGCGCCGCTCGGCGAGGCCCGCGTATTTCTGCTCCCGCATGACCTTCTCTTCGAGGGCGAAATGGGCGGTGGCGAGGGTATAGAGGTCGGCCAGCCGGTCCGCGATGGTGAGCGGCTCCGCGCGCGCGGCGATCAGGTCGTGGATGTCGTTCAAGAGTTCCACCAGCCGGCGGTGCTCGTAGTCGATTCCGGGGATGCCGGTCTCGTGGGCGGGATCCCAAGTGATGTAGGCCATGGCGCGCCTCCCGTGCCGATCAGGCTACCATGACCGCGCATCGCTGGCCATGACGGCGCGCGGCCGGTGACGCGTTCACGCCGGCGCGGTCACTTCTTCGAATCGATCCAGATCGTGACCGGGCCGTCGTTGACGAGCGCAACCTCCATGTGGGCGCGGAATTGGCCGCGCTCCACCGCAACGCCCGCATCGGCCAGCGCGGCGCAGAACGCATCGAACAGCGCCTCGGCCTCTTCGGGCGGGGCGGCGGCGGTGAAGTCGGGCCGGTTGCCGCGGCTCGTGTCGCCGCTGAGCGTGAACTGGCTCACGGCCAGCACCGCGCCGCGCGTGTCCTGGACCGAGCGGTTCATCTTGCCGGATTCGTCCTCGAAGATGCGGAGCTTCGCGATCTTGGCGGCGAGCCGATCGGCCTCTGCGGCCCCATCGCCTTTCTCCACGCACAGCAGGACCAGAAGCCCGGGGCCGATCCCGGAGATCGCGCGCCCGCCCACCGCGACCGACGCCTCGCTCACGCGCTGGATGACGGCCTTCATGGATGGGATTCCTGCCACATGAACCTTGCCCCGAAGCCCGCGGGACGGCGCACACGCGCCTAATAGCATTCGAAACGGTAAAGATACATCCCGGCCTGATCGGGCCGCGCGTCCAGCAGGCGCGGGATCCTGCCGTACCGCCCGCAATGCTCGTTGGCGAGCTCGGTCGCGACGTCGAGGCCGTTGGCGCGCACCACTGCGCTATTGGGATCGCCCGCCATCACCCGGGGGCTGGCGCAGCCGGCGAGAAGGAAACCCATCACCGAGAGAAGAGGGAGTAACGCACGCATGAATCCTCGCTTCGACCGGCTTTTGTCTCCGGGCCATCCCGGTTGGTGCGGCGTTCGCGCGCCCAACGGAAGGGGCCGGTCTAATCCGATATGGCGTGGGAGGCGGGCCAGGGGAAGGGGGCTTCGGCGGGGCGAATGGGCGGGGCGAAGGCGGGGCGGATCGAGGACGGGGGCGGCTTGACCTCCGTCAAGGAATACGGCGCCGCGAGACCCTAGAGTCCGCGCACCCAAGCGGAGGAGACCCATGCAGAGCGCCGGCATCGGCCACAACATCGAGAACGCCCGGGTCGAAGTCGAGGTGCGGATGTTCAACAGCATCACGCGCTTCGCCAACGGCGGAGGCTGGCGCCGCCGGCTCGCGCTTTCGCCCGGCGCCACGGTGGGCGACGTGCTGTCGCTGCTGGGCGTCCCCCGCGCCGAGGTGTTCCTGGTCATGGTCAACGGCCGCGACGTCACCCGCGGGCTGGTGGGCGATCCGGTGCGCACCGGTTACGAGCTCGACCACGGCGACGTGCTCGCCCTGTCGGGGCCGGTTCCCTACAGCTTCGGCTACGGCGCGCCGATTGTATGACGCGGCGGCCTTACGCGCCGGGGCGATGTCCCGGCAAGCAAGCCGCCCGCGCGATTACCCCCGTCATTCGAGGCCCAGCTCGCTGAGCAAGCCGAGCGGCGTCGTGAACAGGAACCGCGCCGCCTTGTCGTGGGCGGCGACGTAGGCCAGGTTCCGTTCGAAGTTGGCGCGGTACCAGCGGTTCGCGAGGTCCCCCGACCGGCACACCATGTGGACGTAGCAGGGCCGCACTTTTGCCAGCACGGCCTCGAACGCCGGCGCGAAGAAGACGGGGTCGGCGATGAGATTGAGGGTGACATTGAAGGCGCCGCCATAGGCCGCCCGGACCTTGCCGCCCACGCGCTCGACGAGGGGCCGCTCGCGCAAGTGGTGCACGAACGGCAGCCTGCGGCTGTAAGCGTTCCATCGCTTCGCCTGATCCCGGGCCGGGAGGAAACGGCGCCACCGCGCGCTTCTGTCCCCCGTGGACGCTCGCCCGGTGTTGCCGTTCGCCGAAGCGAGCGTGATCGCGGCCGTGCTGATGGGCACGATCCAAAGACCCGGCCCGCGGTCGCCGCCCCCGCCCGGCCGGGCGGACGGCGATCCGTCCGCTGCACCGGCGGCAGCAAAAGCGCACGCGCCTTCCTCGGCCAATGCCCGCAGGGATCCGCCGGACCGCCACCACAGGGGCCGCATCGGCACGTTCGCAGGCTCGGGAACCGGGCCGATCTTTTCCTCGTCGGAGCGACGATACGGCGCCGCCGGCTGGTCGGGTTCGATCGACAGATCGACTTTCACGCCCAGGGACCGCAGGAAATCCAGCGCCCGGTCATTGATCCATGCGTCGCCGAATCGAAAACACGTGCAGCCATATGCGAAAAATCCTTCGAAAGCGTCGAAGGACATGCGCAGGCAGTGCTCCAGCCATTCCCGATTCTCGTAATCGCTGATCCACTGCGCCCGCGCTTCGTCCCACCGTTGGGCGTGGGTGTGCAAGCCGACATGGTCGCCGCGGGATTGCGCCGCGGCAAGCTCGGACGCGAAGGTGCGCATGAGCCACGATCTGTCGCCGTATACGTGTTCGATCTGGGGATCGGCGCGGACATACCAGGAAAAGACCGGCGGCGCGGCACAGGTCCGGGCCAACGCCCCGCGCACGCCGTCCAGCAGTTGGAACAGACGCTCCGTGCCCCGCAGCGGCGCCGGCGCGCCCAGTCCCGGCTCGCGCGGATCCGGTTCGATGTCGATCGACAGCAGTACGGGTATGCGGTCCCCGACGCCCAAGTCCATGACCCTCCCCCGAGAGCGGTCCTCAGCATACGGCCCGGACCCCGCAAATGTCGAAGCCCGGCCTTGTCCCCACGCCGGCCCGGCGATGGCCCGGATGGATCCGCTTCTAGGATAGGCGCAAAAGGTTCCGACTTCGTTTAAGCCGGGCCGCCCGCGGTGTCCCCATACCCGTTCGGGACGGTGCGCTAGCGGCCGATTTCCTGCGAAGGCGCCTCGGCCACGACCGTGACCGGGGGCAACAGGCGAATGCCGGCCTCCTCCAGGGCCTCGATGATCGCCCGGTTCACGGCATAGCGGGTCTGGAAGTATTTCCGGCTGGGGGCCCAGAACCGGACCCCGATGATGACGCCGCCGTGCGCGAACCCGTGCACCCCGATCTGCGGCGGCGGGCCGTCCGCGGTTTCGGGGAATTTGGAAAACGCCCGCCCGATCGCGGCGATCGCTTTCTCGAGGTCCTGGCCGGCGCCGATCGCGATCTGGCTTTCGACGACCCGCCGGGCAAAGGAATTGACGATCACCTCGCCGACGATGTGCTTGTTGGGAACGGTGATGCGCTCTCCATCCTCGCCGGTCAGCGTCGTCGCGGCGAGCGTGATATCCTCGACCACGCCGCTCGTATTCGCGACCGCGATGGTGTCGCCGACGACGAAGGGCCGGCTCAGGATGATGGCCAGCCCCGCGCCGTAATTCGACAGCGTGCCCTGGACGGCCATGGTCGCTCCGAAGGCGCCCGCGCCGGCGAGCGCGATGAGGGGGGTGATGGTGACTCCGAAGTTTCCGAGCGTGATCACGATGACGACCGCGACCAGCAGGATCTTCACCACGTTGCCGAGGAACCGGGCCAGGGTGACGTCGATCTTGCGGGCCTCGGCCGCGAGCCTGGCCCTGTCGCCGACCCAGGACGCGCACTTCAACCCCACCGCCATGACGACCAGGGCGCCCAGCAGCTGAAGACCGTAGGTGACCGCGAACTGGGTCAACGTGTCCAAGAGATTGGTCAGGGATTCGATCTGTTTCTGCATGCCCCGCCCCCGTTCCGTTTCATCCCCCGGCCATCATAAATGGTTTCCCGGTTCGCGACAGTCGGCACGAACGGGCCCGGCCGAATGGATCGGCGCGCGGGGTGCGGATGACCGGATCGTGTTGGAGCGCACCGGCCCGGCAACGCCGGCGAATGGGCTCGGCCCCTGCCGCGGCCCGTGACGCATCGGTCGTCGCGGGCGGAGAAGGGGTGGGTCAGCCAGCCGCCATGGCGGCGTTGCCGGCGAGACGGGCCAGGCCGCCGGCATCGACGACGGTGAGACGGCTCTGGTCCAGCCGAATGAGGTTCCGTGCGCGCAATTCGGTGAGCACCCGGTTGATGTGCGTGACGGTGAGACCGAGGGCATCCGCAAGATGGCGCTGGCGCAAGGGAAACATGATCGTGGCTCCGTTGATCCGGCCGCGTTCGGCCAACCGGCCCATGAGATGCAGGATCAGGAACGCGACCCGTTCCAGGGCATTACGGCGGCCGATGTTGGTGATGGTCTCGTAGTTGCGCGCAAACTCCAGTTGGCAGACGTGGCGAAGCCGGGTCATGGCCGTGGGACTGGACGGTGCCCATTTCATGAATTCGTCGCGGTCGAACACGCACAGCCTGAGATCCGTCAGCGCTTCGACCGAATAATTGGCGCCCTCCGGGCCGATCGGCGGCTCGACGACCGGATCGCCCGGCAAGAGGAAGGCCACGATCTGGCGCCGTCCGTCCGAGAGCAGCTTGTAACGGAAGGCCCAGCCTTCGAACACGGTCAGGAGCTCCCGGATCACGTTGCCCTCGCCGTAGACCATCTGGCGGCGGCGGATGTGCCGCTCTTCCGCCCAGAGCCTGCGAATGGCGCGTGTGTCGGTACTGCCGGCCAGTCCGCATACTGCCAGTTCCCGGACCGGACAGTGGGGACAATCGCCAGCGCTCGAAGTCTCTCTCACGGTCGCGCCCAATTTCTCAGCCTGTTACGCCTCGATCGCGCCGCTGTCGCGCCTGTTCGCGCCCGTTGGCGCCGGGCCGGACAGCGGCCGGACGAGCGACGTCCCGGTCCCGCCGCGGCCTTGGTCCGGTCCCTCGCTTGGCCCCGGGAGAGAGCCGTGAACCGCCCTACCCATCGTTGTACAGGGCCGTCCCCTCGCCGGAGATGGTGCGGGAGGATCGATCATAGCCAGCGCCCGTTGCTCATCCACAATCATAGATGTTGATCGCTCACGCCAATAATGATGGACTTTCATGATCATTGCCCATCACAGCGGCGGATCTTGTGCCCAAGGCCGCGTCCGGGTCCAACACCGCAAAAATGATACGTCGCCCCGCGAAACCCGGTCCACAACATAAGTTACAGTAATCACGATATATTTTCTTGCCGGCCGGCAGCCCCGCGGCGCTCCCGCGCATCGCTCCACTTCTTCCGGCAATTTAAGCATTTGCTAAGCACTTTGGCGTAAACGTGGCCATGCATACCCGTGCGTGCGCACCTGTCGTGCACACCGGGTCGGGGATCGCAAGGCAATGGCTGAACGAAGAGACGGGCGCGCGGCCAGACCCACGCATGGGGGCAGGCCCGTCACGAGGTCGTCGGGCCGGCGCTCATGCTCGCGGCGGGGGTATCCGAATTCGAGCCCGCCCGCATCCGGTTCCACCGGGCGCGCCGGTCGCGTCCCCACGGCACGGGGCGCGGCAACGGCCCGCGCGATGAGCCGGAGCAAGGGCCGGGACCGGGGGCCAGACCGATCGGGCGAACCAGCGGCGCCGGCGGGAGAGTGGTCCGGAAGACCGAGGGTAACAGGAATTTGAAAATGTGTGCGGTGCGCGTTCCGCACAAGCCGAAATCAAGCGCGAAGCGTGTCCTGAGCAACGTCCTTTTGCGTGGGAGAGAATGCAATGAGTACTGGTGAAATGGATTTCCGTACCAAACTCGAGTTCCTGAAGATGGACTCGGACTCGAAGGAGGCGCTGCGCGGCTTTCGAAAAGTCCTGGAAACCGAGATCGACAAGGTCCTGGGCGCATTCTACGTGCACGTCGGGGCCATCCCCGAGCTTCGGGCGATGCTGGGGAGCGATTCCAACATCGCGCGCGTGCGCCAGGCCCAGGGCAAGCACTGGCTGAACCTGTTCACGGCCGAATTCGACCAGAACTATTTCGACACGGTCAAACGAATCGGCGATGCCCACTACAAGAACCAGTTGTCGCCGAGCTGGTACATGGGCGGGTACTGCTTCGCCCTGAACAGCCTACACGAGCTCGCGGTCAAGACCTACCGGTCCAAGCCCGACAAGCTGGTGAAAGCCATTCAGGCGATCAACCGCGCCGTCTTCATCGACATGGACCTGGCCCTGTCGGTCTATCACGACGCCATCACCATCGAGCGGGAGCGCCGTCAGAAGGTTCTCATGGACCTGATCGGTACCTTCGAATCGAATTCGACGGCTTCGCTCAAGGCGACGGGCGAAGCGACCGAGCAGGTCCAGGCGACCGCGCAGAGCATGTCGGCGACCGCCGAAGAGACCAACCGGCAATCGATGGCCGTGATGGCCGCCGCCGAGGAAGCCTCGACCAACGTGCAGACGGTGGCCTCGGCGGCCGAGGAATTGTCGTCCTCGATCACGGAGATCAGCCGTCAGGTGACCCAGGCGGCGGGCGCGGCCGGGAAGGCCGTGACCGATGCGCAGCGTACCGACGGCACGGTGCGGGGCCTCGCCGACGCCGCTCAGAAGATCGGCGAAGTGGTCGAACTCATCAACGACATCGCGAGCCAGACCAATCTTCTCGCCCTCAACGCGACCATCGAGGCCGCGCGCGCCGGCGAGGCGGGCAAGGGCTTCGCCGTCGTGGCCTCGGAGGTCAAGAGCCTGGCCAATCAGACGGCCAAGGCCACCGAGGAGATCGCGGCCCAGATCCACACCATGCAGACCGTGACCGCGGAGGCCGTGACGGCGATCCAGGGCATCGGCCAGCGGATCAACGAGATCAACGAGATCGCGACGACGATCGCCTCGGCCGTCGAGGAGCAGGGCTCGGCCACCCAGGAGATCGCGCGCAACGTCCAGCAGGCCGCGGCCGGCACGCAGGAAGTCTCGAGCAACATCACCGGTGTCACCAAGGCGGCCGCCGATACCGGCAAGGCTGCCCACGACGTTCTCGAAGCCTCGCGTTCGGTCTCGCACCAGTCCGAGGCGCTCAAGAGCCAGATCGTGAAGTTCCTGGACGGGGTCAAAGCCGCGTAGCACACGAATGGAACCGGGGGATGGATCGCTCCATCCCCCGGCGCATTCCGTGCCTGCCGTCGCGATTCCGCTTCCGCGCGGACCCTTCGGCGCCGGGGGCGCGCCGTCCGCGAACGGGCGGCTCCAGCACCCGGGACACCCCTCCGAAAAGACGCATTTCCGCCGTTTCCGATTTCGGGTAAGACGGCCGCAGGCGGCTTCCGCCGCTCTTGCGCTGCCGGGCGATGAATTACCTTCACCTCTTTCATGCGGGCAGTTTCGCCGACGTGTTCAAGCACGCGGTCTTCGTGCTCGTGCTCGAGCACATGAAGAAGAAGGCGGCGCCCTTCTTCGTCCTCGACACCCACGCCGGCGCCGGCCGCTACGACCTCACCTCGAAGGCCGCGGCGCGCACCGGCGAGGCGCGCGAGGGGATAGGCCGGATCCTGGCCGCGCCCGGTCTCGCCCCGGCGCTCGGCCCCTATGTGGGCGCCGTCAGGCGGCTCAATGCGCGCTACGGGGCGGGTCCGCGCTGGTATCCCGGCTCGCCGCTTTTGGCCGCCATGCTGCTTCGGCCCGGCGACCGCATCGCGCTCGCGGAGCTCCACCCCGAGGAAGCCCGGGCGCTCGCGCGCGAATTCGGCGCCGATCCGCGGGTGACGGTCCACCACATGGACGGTTATGTCGCGCTAAAGGCCCTGTTGCCGCCGCCCGAGCGGCGCGCCGTCGTGCTGATCGATCCTCCCTTCGAGGAGCCGGACGAATTCGAACGCATGGCCGAGGGGCTGCGGCAGGCATGCCGGCGATTCGCCACCGGCGTTTATCTGCTGTGGTATCCCATCAAGGATGCCGACGGGACGGCCACGTTCCTGGCGGCGCTGCGCGCGAGCGGATTGGCGCGCATCCTGATGATCGAGCTTCGCGTGTATCCGACCGAAAATCCCGAACGGCTCAACGGCTGCGGGATGATCCTCGTCAATCCGCCCTGGGCCGTGACCCGGTCGCTCGCCGCGCTGGGTCCGGAGCTGGTGCGCCTGCTGGCCCGCGAGGGCGGGGGAGGGTGGCGCCTGGAATGGCTGGCCGGGGAGTAAGCGAGCGGCATTGGCGCGCTCGCGCCGGCGCGAAGACATCGCGAACCGGCGCCTCACGCAGCGCCTAGGCCGGCACCCGCTCCAGGCGGTCGGACCCGGCGCACAGGGGCACCAGGCTCCGCCAGCGTTCGATCGGCGTCAGATTGTCGAGGAACTGCTCGGTGCTGGCGCGCCACGACCGCCGCA
>JBAVNO010000255.1:0-3361 GCA_049691095.1 Alphaproteobacteria bacterium
GTGAGGGCGCCGAACCTGGGGCGGTACAGCGCTTCATTGTAGAGCTGATGCGCCGTCATCGGAATCATCGGATAGTTCATGATCGGCGTGTAGTTGTAGAAGACCTCCGCCGCGATCATGTTCTCGCCGTCGCGCACCACGAAGCCCGGGGGCAGCGTGGCGTTGCCACCCGGCTGGCCGAGAAGGCTCACGGCCGACAAGGTTCCGCCGCCCTTGCGTTGCCAATTGATCTTCGGGACTTGCCCGCCGGACGCGCTGATCGAGGTGATGATCACCACGCCTTTGTCTCCCATCGAGAACGGCGTCAGCATGGGGTCTACCGCCTGAAACAGGGCATCCACGTCGGCGGCGGTCAGGGTCTTGGCCTGGGACACCATGTCGGCCATGGCCAGGGACGTGCCGCTCAGCTTCTGCTGCAAGAGCACGTAACGCCCGATCTCGAACCCGCCCAGAACGAGAAGGATGAGCAACGGGAAGGCCATCGCGAACTCCGCGATGACGGTTCCCGCCTTATCGCGCAGGAATGGGCCGATGAGTTTCTTCATGCCCGGGCTCCAACCTCGCGAATCGGCCGCGGCACTCACGGTCCCGCCGCCGCGGTCGCCCACGGCTCGTTGCGGACCGCGACGCTGGCCGACAATGTGATTCTTCCGGCATCGCCCAGCACGTTGTCGAGCAGGTGCGTGACCAATGGCCAATCGACCGACACCTTGTAGACCACGACCGAGCCCGGTCCGCCCGCGCCCGCCGCGCCCATGTCCGAATCCCATTTTCCGTTCCCGTTGGTGTCGGTGAACGTCTCCCCGGTGTCGTACTGGCCGTTCCCGTTGCCGTCGATGAAGGGCTCGGGCTGACCGATGTTCGAGAAGTCCCCGTAAGTGAGGACGTCGATCTTGATGTCGGCCGGCTGCACCAGCCCGACCGAATTCTGGACGATGATCTGCCGGATCTGGTCCTCGCGGCTGACCCCGGTCACCGTGTAGCCGGTGATTCCGTATCGCGACGCGCTCCGGACTCCGCCCTCGAGCAGCGCATCCACGAACATCATCTCGCCGACTTCGATGACCGCCGCCATGGTCAAAATCAGGAGCGGCGCCACGAACGCGAACTCGAGCGCGGCGGCGCCGCGCCGGCACGCCAACAGCGCGCGCAGCCATCCCGTCTTTTTCCGGCCGTTATTCGGCCCGGCGCCGTGCCCGGTGCTTGCCATGTCGCTCGGTCCTAACGCCTGCATCCCAGAGTCGATCCGTCGCCGTCCTTGCGGGCGCGGCGAAGATCCCGTTTCCAAAAGCGCAATCCTAGGCTCCATCACTTAACAAAGAAATAACGCGCGAAGAAAATTTAATAATATTTTACTGAATTATGTGATTTCTCGCATGGACGCGCATGATCACCATATACACGCGCTCTGTTTATTTTTCAATGCCGATTAATACTTGAATGAATACTGTATAATATGCAAATTATCCGCAAATCTCTGGATCTTTTGCTTGCCGATTAACGTCCCGTCAACACATGCTGCCTAGACTGCCAAATGCGGCGGAGGGTCCGCCTTTGGCGGCCCACGACGAGACCGAGACGCCAACACGCAGACAACAGAACGAGAAAGATTCCGGATGTGGGCGATGGTTGACGGGTGGACGATGCCGGAGCGGCGCGCGTCGCGCGGCCGCATCGGCCGATACATGGCGGGTGCGTTCGATCGCGTCACGCGCGTCGTGCGCCCGTTCCTGCGGGACCGGCGGGGCGGGCTGGCGCCGTTCATCGCCATCTCGATCATTCCGCTGATCGCCTTCATCGGCATCGGCACCGACGCGGCGCGCGGCTACATCATCAAGTCGCGGCTCTCCTATGCCCTCGACGCGGCCGGCCTTGCCGGCGCGCGGGTCGCCTATTCGGCCAACCGCGACGCCGACATCCTGATGTACTTCAACGCGAACTTCCCGCCCGGATACATGCACGCCACCTTGGATGGGCCGCATTTCACGATGAACGCGACCAACGAGGTGTTGACGCTGAGCGCCACCGCCACCGTCGGTACCACGTTCCTGCGGGTGATCGGCATCGACACCATGACGGTGGCCGCCTCGAGCGAAATCACGCGGCAGACCCAGCTCCTCGACCTCGTTCTCGTGATGGACGTGTCGGGGTCCATGGCGAGCCCGTCGGGTGGCGGTTTGACTCGCGTCGCGGCCGCGCGTCAGGCGGCGAGCGACCTGGTGGACATCCTGTACGGCGCCGATTCGATCAAGAATCTGCTCAAGATCGGCCTCGTTTCCTTCAACTCCAAGGTCAACGTGACCAAGAACGGTGTCGCCTATACCGGAACGACATCTCAAACCGTCCCCAGCTACAACAATCCGATCACGATCAACGGAGCCTCCCCCACCAAGATCTACACGGCCAATAACTCCATCGTGCCGCTCTTGAGCAGGCCGCCCTCGGGTTGGAAAGGGTGCGTCTATGCGCGCTACCTCAACGACGGCGACGATACCGACGACGCCGACATCTCGCTTGGCCTCGTGACGGCGGGAAGCAAGGATTGGTTCGGTTGGGAACCGATCGGCACGGAAGGGGAGCCGGTGAGCGGCGGCGGGTTGTGCTCGAGCGCCGTCTCACACAGCGAATGCACGGCGTGCTATTCCCATGGCATCACGGCACTCGGGAACGACAAGACCACGATCCTGAACGCCATCAGCCAGCTCACCAATCCCACCGGCAACACCAACATCGTGCAGGGCATGTTCTGGGGCTGGGAAGTGCTGATGCCCGAAACGCCCTTCACCGAGGGCACCGTGAACCCGCAAGGCACCCTGCAGCGCGCGATCGTGCTGCTCACCGACGGTGAGCACTACGGCGGCTCGGGCGACGCCTACAAGGGCGTGTTCGGCATCGGTTCCGCCGCCCAGCCCTGGCTCGATCAACGTCTTCGCGATCTCGCCGCCGCCATGAAGGCCCAGGGCGTGGTGATCTACGCCATCCAGTTCGGCGACATCACGCCGCAGCAGGAGGCGCTGATGAAGGAGATCGCCAGCGGCCCCGACGCGCCCTTCTATTACTTCGCGCCGGACAGTGCGACGCTCCAGCAGGCGTTCCACGAGATCGCGAACAACCTCTCGGAACTCCGGATCTCCAAGTAGCCATCCCGCCCGGCGGCGCCCCCGCCGCCGGCCAAGCCCTGGCACAGGCGGCCAAGACGGCCGCCCGACGGCCCGCACCTCGGCAAGCACCCGCCGGGTTCCCACCGGCAATTTCCCCCGACACCGCCAGCGCCGAAGGTTGGCCGCCGAAGGTTGGCCGCCGAAGGTTGGCTGAGGACGGCGGGCGGCCCCCTTGCCGTCCGGCCGGGCCCCTTGGAGCC
>JBAVNO010000256.1:0-4622 GCA_049691095.1 Alphaproteobacteria bacterium
AGGGTGTCGAGGCTTTCCAACGCGTCTATGTCTTCAGCGAAAACTCGCGCAGCAGCCGCATGACGTCGTGGTCATCGGCCTCGGGCACCGGGCTTGCCCCCGTGATCCAGCCGAACAGATCCGGGTCGCTGTTGTGCAGCAGGGTCTCGAACCGGTCAAGCTGGGGGGGCGACAGGGATTCGAGCCTGGCGTCGGCGAATCGGCCCAGCAGGATGTCCATCTCGCGGGTTCCCCGGTGCCAGCTCCGGAACCGGAGGCGCTTGCGGCGCACCGCGCTATCGTCGACAGGATCGTTCATTCAATTCCACGCTTGAGTCGGCATAGGGTTAGGATACAGGAAACGGATATAAGTGCAGCACCGCCCTGTGTCAGCCGCGGTCGAGCGAAGGTTTCTTGTGCGCCCGGAAATCCTGTTCCCCCTGTTCGCGCCCGCGACCTCGCTTCCCGGCATCGGGCCCCGTCTGGCCAAGGCGGTCGAGAAACTGACCGGGCCCCTGGTGCGCGACCTGCTGTGGCACCTCCCGACCGGCATCATCGACCGCCGCTACGCGCCCAAGATCATGGAGGCGAAACCGGGCGCCATCGCCACCATCACCGTTCGCGTCGAAAGCCATCGCCCGCCGCCCACCCGCCGCCTGCCCTACCGGGTGCACTGCTCCGACGACACCGGGACCATGGAGCTCGTGTTCTTCCACGCCCAGCCCGACTATCTCCACAAGATCCTGCCCGAGGGCGAGACACGGGTGGTGAGCGGCCGGGTCGAGCATTACCGCGACACCGTCCAGATGACCCATCCCGACCATGTGGGAACATTGGGCGAGCTCGAGAGCCTGCAAACGGTGGAGCCGGTCTACCGGCTGACGGCCGGGCTGACCCGCAGGCCGCTGGCCCGGGCCATCGGCGCCGCGCTCGCGCGCGCGCCCGAGCTGCCGGAGTGGATCGACGGACCGCTCATGAAGCGTGAGGGATGGGCGCCGTGGCGCGAAAGCGTAATCGCCGCCCATTCCCCGGCCGACGAGGCGGCGCTCGAGCCCACGACCCCGGCGCGGGCCCGCCTTGCCTATGACGAGTTGCTGGCGAACCAGCTCGCGCTGGCCCTCATCCGCCTTCATTACCGCCGTTTGCCGGGACGCCCGACCACGGGCGACGGGCGGTTGAGCGGCGCGGTGACTGCCGCCCTGCCCTTCCGCCTGACCCCGTCCCAGACCCGCGCGCTGGAGGAAATCCGCGCCGACATGGCCTTGCCCACGCGCATGCTGCGCCTCCTCCAGGGCGATGTGGGAAGCGGCAAGACCATGGTCGCATTCCTGGCCATGCTGACCGCGGTCGAATCGGGGGCGCAGGCGGCGCTGATGGCGCCGACCGAGATTCTCGTGCGCCAGCACATGGCCACGATCGCGCCCTTGGCGGCGAGCACGGGCGTGGAGATCGCGCTTCTCAGCGGGCGCGAGAAAGGCAGGGCCCGCGACACCGTGCTCGAGGGGCTGAAAAGCGGCGCCACCAAGATCGCGATCGGAACCCACGCCCTGTTCCAAGAAGAGGTGGAATTCGCCGACCTCGCGCTCGCGGTGGTGGACGAGCAGCACCGCTTCGGCGTCCACCAGCGCCTGGCCTTGGCCGCGAAGGGCCCCGACGGCGGCCGGGGCGCCGACGTGCTGGTCATGACCGCGACCCCCATCCCGCGCACCATGATGCTGACGGCCTATGGCGACCTCGATGTCTCGCGCCTCACCGGCAAGCCCGCGGGCCGCCAGCCCGTGGACACGCGCACGATCCCGTCCACCAAGCTCGAAGAGGTGATCACGGCCATAGAGCGCGCCGTCGCCGCCAAGGCCCGGGTCTATTGGGTGTGCCCGCTGGTCGAGGAGTCCGAGGCGCTGGACGTGGCCGCCGCGGTCGAGCGCCACGCCGATCTGGCCCGGCGTTTCGGGGCGCGGGTCGGGCTGGTCCACGGGCGCATGAAGGGGCCGGAGAAGGACGCGGCCATGGCCGCCTTCGCACAAGGACGTCTCGACATCCTGGTGGCGACGACGGTTATCGAGGTGGGTGTGGACGTGCCCGAGGCGACCGTCATGGTGATCGAGCATGCCGAGCGCTTCGGCCTGGCGCAGCTTCATCAGTTGCGGGGCCGGATCGGGCGCGGCGACAAGCCCTCGACCTGTCTCCTGGTGTACACGCCGCCCCTGACCGGCACGGCGCGCCAACGGCTCTCCATCCTGCGCGAAACCGACGACGGATTCCGCATCGCCGAGGAAGATCTGCGGCTCCGCGGCGCGGGCGAGGTGCTGGGCACGCGCCAGAGCGGCTTGCCGGAATTCCGCCTTGCGGACCTAGCGGCCCACGAATCGTTGCTGGGCGTGGCGCGGGACGATGCGGCGCTTGCCCTCGAACACGACCCCGGCCTCAAGACGCCCCGGGGCAAGGCGCTGCGGACGCTGCTTTATCTGTTCGAGCGCGACGCGGTGGTGAACACGATCCGCTCGGGATGACGCGCGCCCCTAGTGGCCGGGACCGGCGCTGCCCGTGGTCAGAGTGCCGCGCGTGCGTTTCCTCACGTCCGGCGGGCGCCGGTCAGGCGGCGTCACGATGCCGCCCGAGATCACCATCTTGATGCCCTCCTCCACGCTCATGTTGAGCACGATCAGATCGCGCCGCGGAACGAACAGCAGGAAGCCGGAGGTGGGATTGGGCGTGGTGGGCAGGAACACGTTGACCATCTGATCCTCGGTGATCTCCTGGATCTCGCCTTCCGTCACGCCGGTGATGAAGGCGACCGCCCACAGTCCGGGCCGCGGATATTCCACCAGCACCACCTGCCGGAACGCCTTCGACTGGTTCGTGAAGACGGTCTCGACGATCTGCTTGACCGCGCCATAGACGCCGCGCACGAAGGGCATGCGCACCATGACCCGGTCGCTCATGTGTATGAACAGGCGGCCGGCGAAATTGGCGGTCAGCGCGCCCACCAGGATGAGGCTGAGCAGCGCCACGACCAGGCCGAAGCCGGGAATCTCGAACGGCAGGTAGGTCTGGGGGTTGTACCGGGGCGGGATCAGGGGCGTGACCCAGCCGTCGACGATGCTGACGAACTGCCACACCAGGTAGACGGTGATGCCGATCGGGGCGGTGACGAGGATGCCCGCGAGCAGGTAGTTGCGGAGGCGGGTGGCGATCGGGTGATGAGCGCCGGCGCCGGAGTCCGGGCCGGGATTCGGGCTCGCCGGGCGGTCGGCGGCCGGGCCGCTTGGCTGAAGCGGGGTGTCTTCGTTCATCGGCGTGCGCGGTTGCCCTCAGCTCTGTCGTCGGTTGCAGGCGTTCACACCATCATATAGGCGCTTGCCGAGTGCAACGGAATGGCGGATCGGCGGAGGGCACAGGGGCGGACCCCTAGCCGAGTATGGGGTCACGATGGCGTGAGCCGATCCCTTTGCCCGCAACCGCACCGGCCCCGGGGCCGTATAAACGGGACAGGGGAGCACGACCATCATGGCCCATCGCCCGCGCCTAACCGCCCTTGCGACCGCCGTTCCGGCCTACCGGCTGGCCCAAGCCGAGGTGCTGGCCCGCGCCGAGCGGCTGTTCGACCGCGGCACGAGCGAGATCGGACGGATGCTGGCCGTCTACGGGAATTCGGGCATCGAGCAGCGTTATTCCTGCATGCCCTTGGAATGGTACGAGGCGCCTCACGGGTGGGCGGACAAGAACCGGCACTTCCTCCGCCACGCCGTCGATCTTCTCGAGCGCGCCGCCACCGACTGCCTCAACGAGGCGGGGCTCAACGCCGACGACATCGACGGCATCGTGGCCGTGTCCACGACCGGAATCGCCACCCCCAGCCTCGATGCGCTGCTCATGGACCGGATGCCGTTCCGGCGCGATTGTTGGCGCCTGCCGGTATTCGGGCTGGGTTGCGCCGGCGGAGTCCTGGGATTGGCCCGCGCGGCGGCGCTGGCAAAGGCCGAACCGGGCCAGAAGATCCTCTATCTCGTGGTGGAACTGTGCGCGCTCACCTTCCGGCGTGACGACCAGTCGAAGAGCAACATCATCGCCAGCGCCCTGTTCGGCGACGGCGCGGCCGCGGCCATCGTCACCTGTAACGGCCGGGACGGCGAATCCGACGCCGAAATGGGGCCCGAGATCACGGCGTGGGGCGAACATTGTTGGCCGAATTCCCTGGGCGTCATGGGATGGCGGGTCGAGGACGACGGGCTGGGCGTCGTGTTTTCCCGCGACATCCCGCGGCTGGTGCGCACCGAGCTTCGCCTGGCGGCGGAAAATTTCCTGGTCCGGCACGGGATGCGGCTGACCGATCTCAGCGGTTTCATCTGCCATCCCGGCGGCGCCAAGGTCATCGACGCCTTGGAGGACGCCTTCGGGCTTGCGCCCGGCGCCATGACGGAGGCGCGCGCCGTGCTGCGCCAGTACGGGAACATGTCGGCGGTGACGGTGATGTTCGTGATGAAACGGGTGTTGGAGCGGCGCGCCCGCGGGCGCCATCTGATGTCCGCGCTGGGCCCGGGCTTCACGGCGGCCTTCCTCACCCTCGACCTTCCGTAAGACTCCGGGATGGGCGCACACGGCCTCATCGTCGGCTTCATCGTGGCCCAGCGTTTGGCCGAACT
>JBAVNO010000257.1:0-5204 GCA_049691095.1 Alphaproteobacteria bacterium
AGCCGGAGCCGGTCTTTCCGGTCTTCGCGGTGCCGTTCATCGCCGCGATGATCACGTCGTCCACCGAACGCCCCATCGCCATGGCCGCGGCCTGGGCATAGGGGCTGGTGGGATCGATGAGCGTGCGGATGCGGTCCTGACGGTCCACGTAGTCGTTGTACTCGTAGTCCTCGGCCGCGACCTGGCGCCGGGAGTGAGGCGTCTCGGTGAACGGCGTGTCGGCGTGACGCGAGATGCGCTTCACGGCCGAGCCGGCGCCGATCTGGTCGAAATACTCGAATTCGCCGTTGATCGACTCCTCGCGCACCGCGCCGCGGAGCCGGCTCGTCTTCTGCTGCACCAGCATGCCGACATTGGCAGAATACTGCTGCACGAAGGCGGTAGTGATCTGGAAGCTCATATGAGCCCTCCTTCAAATCGGGTTGAACATCGGATTTGACGGAGGGGCTGCCCGGTTGGACCGGACCCTTGCCTTGGCGCTGACGCGCGCCCGTGTCGGCCTTCTGTTCAGGCTGTCACCCGGAGCCTTTCGGCCTGTCCGGGCATTTCTGTCACCCGGCGCGGCTGACGTCGGCCTCGCCGGGATATGCCATCTTGTAGAGCTGCTCGAGCCGCGCCACGGTGTGGCCGTGCTCGGGGTTCATGCGGTCGTTCAGCGCGTGCTTGGGGTCCTTCACGGCCTCGCCGCGGAGCTTGGCGATCTCGGCCTTAGCTTCCTCGGGCGTCATCGTGCCCTTGGGGGTCGCACCTTGGACCAGGGCGTCCTCGCCCATGGCCTCTCCGATCTTGGACAGGAAACGGATCATGCCGGCGCCGCCGAATGCGGCCTCGAGCTTGTCCAGCCCTTCGACGTCCAGGAATTTGGCAGCCGCGGCCTTGCCGGCCGCGATCTTCTTGCCGTAGGCCGTCCCGAATTCCTTGCGCAGCGTTTCGTCGAGCGCGTCGTCGTCCGCCTTGGACTTGGCCTGCTGCGTCTTGAGCGATTCGGCCGAAGCGCCGACGAACCAGTCGTGCAGCGCCGCGGCCTGCTTGGCCGAGAGGCCGGCCTTGTGCGCGGCCTCGGAATAGGCCTTCGACATATCGGTATTGTAGAACCCTTCGGGCGCGCCCTCCGGCGCCTTGAAGCCGTAGCCCTCGGGCTTCTCCGGCCGGCCGAGCGCGGCGTAGAACTTGTCCCATGCCTCCGGCGGGTCCTTCTCGCCGGGCGGGATGACGCCCTTCTTGCCGATCAGGGTCTGGACGTTGACGTGCTCCTTGGCGAGCGCGGCCACGTCCTTGTGGTTGGCCAGCGCGGGGTGCGCCCGGATATCGTCCGGAAGCCCGTCGCGCCATGAGGCCGGCGCAGCCGGTACCGGGGCGGCGGCGCCGGCATTCGTTGCGGTCTTATCGGCAGGGCTGCCCGCTGGTGCGGACCCGGGTGCGTCTGTCATGATTGCTTCTCCAGATTGTCGATCTCTTGCGGGCTGAGCCCTGCCATCTCGGCGATGTGCAGGAAGGCGTCCCGCGCGCCTTCGTTGAATGCGGTCTGATGCGGATCTCCGGCGGCGAAACTGGTGGCGTGGACCCGGCAATACCGGGCCAGGTCGGCCATCACGAGCCGCCCATCCGGCGAATCGGACCCGAGCAGCCGGCGGTATGAAGCCGCCACGGAGGCCCTCTGGCGCCATGGCCAGGCGTTCGATAACCAGACCAAGCCGGGCTTCAAGACGGCGTTCCCTGCGCCGTGCCCGGCGCCTGCGGGGCATTCTGCTTCATGAGTCCGGCCCGCATCGCCTCGTTGGCCGTCACCACGTCCTTCAATGCCCCGGCCGCCGGCTTAGCCATCGCCGCCATGTTGGCCATTGCCGCCGCGGCCTGCTTCTGCTGGCGCCTGGCCTGAACGTCCTCGGGATCGCGCAGCAGCTTGGCCGGCGTGCCGAATGCCTCGGCCACGGCGCGCGCGGTCTCGTCGATGTCGAAGTTCTCCCATACCGCCGGGTCGGCGGCGGCGAGCGGGGCCACGGCCTCCATCGTCCGCATGATGCTTTGTCCTTCCGAGGCCTTCTGGGCGCGGGCCAGCGGCGAGACGTAGACCACTTTCAGGTCCGGGTTCTCGATCAGGGCCTGGGGCGGATCGGGGAACCGTCCGGCCCGCAGCATGATGGCGAACACGCGGTCGATCAGCGGATCGAGGAACTCGGACTGGATGCGCCCGAGGTGCGGCCCCATGAGGCGCAGCTTCTCTTCCTGGCGCGCCAGCACTTCGGTCGCCGTGGCGTTCGGCTGCTGCACCATCAGGAGCAGCGAGAAGAAGAACGCCTCCCGCACCGCATCACGCCGCTGGTTCTCCATCTCGAGGCCGATGTCGATTCGCGCGTTGGTCACGAGCGGCTCGTACATGCGGCGGCCCTGGCTGTCGATGCCGCCGTAGATCATCCCGCCGGGGCTGGTGCGGACGCCGCGGGCCGCCATCTCGTCGGGGGCCAGCAGCGGCGGATCTGCGACCTTCTGCGCGGCGACGATGGTGGTCTTCGCCATCGCGTTGAGCATTTTGGCGTCTGGCAGCGCCAGCATCGCCGGGCTGTCGCCGTAGAGCGCCCGGCTCGCGGTGGACCAGCGCGGGACCATGAACGGGAAGTCGGCGTAGCCGCCCTGGGCCAGGACCTTCGCGCCCTCGACCTCGACGTAGACGCTCTTCCACTTCTTGCCGCGCGCGTCCATGCGCCGCGGATTGAAGTCGTCGTTGGGATAGACGGCATGAATGAAGTCGAAAGCCCTGTCAGGCTCCTTCTCGGACGCGACTTGAATCTTTTCGCTCACCTGTCCGGGCCATTTCTGGACGGCCTGGCGGGCGGTGAAACGGAATCGGCGGTATAGCGTATCGACGCGCTCGCGCTCGTCCTCGGCGATGAAGCATTCCGCCAAGTGGCGGCAGGAGAAGAACACCTCGCCCTTGGCCAGGTCATCCTCGGCATAGAAGACTCCGGTTCCGAACGCGGCCAGGTCCTGATAGAGCTCCAGCACCTTGGCGTAGAAGCGCTGGCCCTGGGCGGCGAATGTGTCGCGCATCCGTTTCCCGGCCTCGTCGAGCCACAGCTTCACGTCGCGCCGCCGGTTCAGCTCGTCGTCGGGGCTTTGGAGTGCGAACCACTCGTTGGCCGAGTTGGTGATCATGCCCCACAGGCCGGAGGCGAGATTCTGCAGCGCCAGCCCAGGCGTGCCGTCGAATATCTTCTGCATACGCTTCTCGCCCGGGGTGCGGAGCGTCACGAAATCCGAGCGCATCGGCCGGATCAGGTCCGCGATCTCCTGCCAGTGGGACTCGAAGAGCCCGCGCTCGCTCTTGAGCGTCTCCTGGCGGCGTATGATCTCTTTGGCCGTGCTGTCCGGCATCCGTCAATCCTTCGGTACGGTCAGGAGCGAGCGCACCCGCTCGCGCAGGCGCAGTTGAGGCAGCCAGGTGAAGACGTTCGTGTCGGCGCCGAACACGGTGATCGCGCGGCCTGCGAAGCCCCACGCCGCGGCGGCGATCTGCACGACGTTGCCGGTGTTTACGGCGCTCACCGCCTGGCCGGTCCACGACCAGGCCGCCTTGGCGACGGCGACGAATGTCTTCGCGTTGACGGCGAGCGTGCGGCCCGTGAAGCCGAGCGTTGCCTTCGTTGCCGCCAAGGTCTCGCGGGCGTTCGTCGTCTCGGTCTGGCCGGTGAAGCCCAAGCCGGCTTTGGAGATCGAAACGGTTTGGCCGGAGCCGGGCACGAATGCGCCCATGAAATTCTGCAACGCGGGCCAGACGCCGGGCTGCATGTATGGATGCGGGGCCTGTACGCCCGCCGTGTTCGTGATGGTGCGGACCGCCCATTCGTCCCTGAGCCCGGCGCCGATCGTCGCGGCCTTGCAATAGAGGATGCCGCCCTTGCGGTAGATGTTGGGGCTCCACCCCTCGCCGTATTTCTTCTTGATCGGGTCCGGGATGTTGTGGTCCCAGATCGCGAATTCTGCCACCTCCATATCCTGGCCCGCGGCCGGGCTGGCGGCCTCATATCCCGTGTAAACGACCTGCGTGACATTGCGAATCCCGACGGTTGAGAAATTCGCGAACCAATCCGTCGTCGGCTCCTCATGGCCATTGATCCAGATATTGATCAGCCGGATATCGGTTCCGGTCGCGGTCCAGTTCGCCGTCACCCGGTAAATGCGCCCGGGCGCCAGGTTCGCCTGGGTGGTCTTCTTTCCGATCAGGATTGAGCTGCTGTTCTTGACCACGAACCCGATCTCGTCCGTGTCCTGGCCCGTCATCAGGAACGCGCCGTCTGCCGAACTCCATTGCCCGCAAAAGCGGGCGTTCGTAGCCGCCGCGGCGCGGAGCCTGAACGTCAGCGCGACGGTGATCTGGGTCAGCCCGGCGATGGCCGCGATGTCGCCGAACTCGAGCCGCGCGTTGGCGGAGGGATCGAGGTAAACCGCCATCACGCGCTCGTGTAGCTGATTCCCATGTATTCGAGGAAATGATTGCCGGCCGTCGCATTCAGATTGACGCCGGTGTTGTGGGTCACGAACACACCCCACTTGTCCGGCATGACGCCGCCGAACAACGAGGCGATGGAGGTTTCCTTGATCGGATAGGCGCGATCCGAGGTCGCGCTGTCCACCGGAATGACCGCGATCAGCGACAGCGCGAGCTGCTTGATCGCGGCCGATGTCATGGTCTTCCCGGCGTCAGACCCCGTGATAGCGTCGGGGTAGCTCGGCGCGTCCTGCCTGGCGGCATAGGCCCACACCTCGATGAAGGTATTCGCGGTCGGGGTCGTCCCGACCGTGATCTTGCCGCCGATCAGGACATCGTCGAACAGGTTCGACGTGTTGCTGACCGCGTCGCTGGCGCGCCCGGTGAGCAGGTTCGAATCGGTGGCGAGCGACGCCAGCGTGAGCGCGAGCGCGGCGCGGGCCGCGTATTTGATCTTGAACTCAGCCATTTCCGCGCCCCCATTGGGAGAGTAAAAACATTAAATTGCGCTTTCCTTTTACGGGCTCGTGATGATCCCGGCGGCGTCCATCTGGAGCGTCAGGTCGCCAGCGACGTTGCCCTTATCGGCCGCGAAGTCGGCGTAGGCGATGAGGCGTGAGGTCGTGGCGACGCCCGTATCCTTGTAAAGAACCGCCTTGCGGGCATTCGAGAATCCGGTTGCGGACTGGAGCCACGTCACGTCATTGGCGTCGAATGT
>JBAVNO010000258.1:0-2504 GCA_049691095.1 Alphaproteobacteria bacterium
CCCGCCGGCTGACGCGCGGTGCGGCCTGGGCATTGATCCTGTGGGCGTCCGCCTTGGCGCCGGCCGCCGCCGCGGACGATTGGCCTGCTGATCCGCCGGTCACGCCCCCGGTGACATTGGAGGGAGCGCTGGAGCAGGGCGCGCTGGTGATGGGCACGACCGTGCCGGGCGCGAATGTGACCCTCGACGGCGCAAGCGTTCCGGTGGCGCCCGACGGGCGGTTCCTGATCGGGTTCGCGTTCGACGCCAGGGCCCATTCCGTGTTGCGCGTCGAGGCGGCCGGCGCGGTCGCGAAGCTTCCCCTGGCCGTGGAGAGGCGCACCTACGAGGTGGAGAGGATCGAGGGTCTGCCCGAGGACAAGGTGACGCCGCCCGCAGCCGAGATGGCGCGCATCAAGCGCGAGGCATCGCTGATCCAGGAGGCGCGCGCCCGCGAGACGGGAACCGCGCTCTTCACCCACAAGCTGGCGTGGCCGGTCCATGGCATCCTGTCCGGCGTCTACGGAAGCAGGCGGATCCTGAACGGCGAGCCGCGTGCGCCGCACCTGGGCGTCGACATCGCCGCCGCCGCGGGCACGCCGATCAAGGCCGCCACCGAGGGGACCGTGATTCTGGCGCGGCCCGACTTCTTCTTCACCGGCAACACGGTGATGATCGACCACGGGCTGGGCCTCACCACCGTCTACGCCCATCTGAGCCACATGGCGGTCCACGAGGGCGACCACGTCGAGGCGGGCCAGACCATAGGCCAAGTGGGGATGACCGGGCGGGCCACCGCGCCGCACCTGCACTGGGGCGTGCATCTGCGCGGCCTCGGACTCGACCCGGCGCTCATCGCCGGCGCCATGGCGCCGGCTCCAACGCCGTAGACGCGCGTCGGCCTATTGGACCCTGGGCGCGATCAGTCGCGGCCCCAGCGGCGGTGAAGCCAGAACCATTGCTCCGGGCGCTCGCGAATCCAGCCTTCGATAGCCGCCGTCACCTCGGTCATGAAGCGGGCCACGTCCTCGGCGTGGTGGCCGGTGTCCTGCGCCCGGATGGGCGGCAGGATGGTGACGCGGAACCGCGCGCCGCCCAGCCTCTCGGAGCGCACCAGGCACACCGGGCAGTCGAATCGGAGCGCAAGCTGCGCCATAGCCGGCGCGGTCATGGCCGGGCGCCCGAAGAAGGGGATGGGGATGCCGTCGTTCATCTTCTGGTCGATGAGGAATCCGAGATGCCCGTTTTGGCCCAGGATCTTCAGCGCGCGGCGCGCGCCGAGCGCGCCCTTCGGGATCTGCTCGACCCGGTCCTCGTGGCGCATGGCGAGCAGGATGCTCTCCACCGCCGGGTTGTTGGGGCTGCGGTAGAAATAGGAAAGCTTCAGGCCCTGGCGCGCGATGGTAAGCGGCGCCAGCTCCCAGTTGCCGAGATGGGCGGTGGCGAAAATGCCGGGCCGGCCGTCGTCGCGCATCGCCGCCGCGTGCTCGGCGCCCCTCACCTCGACCCGTCCGCCGTCCCAGTACGTCTCGGTCCTGTGCATGTGGGGATATTCGGCGAAGACGCGGCCCAGATTCTCCCACATGGCGCGGACGATGGTTTCGATCTCGGCTGAAGTCTTGTCGGGAAAGGCGAGCTTCAGGCTGCGCCGCGCGCGCGATGTTGCGGGCAGCCACGGCCCGAAGGCGCGCGCCATCGCCCCGCCCAGGCCCGAGGCGACATCGAGCGGCAGAAGCTTGAACAGGCCGAGCGACAGCCACACCACGGCCGCCTCGAGGCTCCGGGTGATGAAGAGGGAAACCGGACCGCGGTGGGTCTCAGCCATCCGGCAGCACCGGCTCCAGGAGACGCTCCAGCGCCGCCTCGTCCCGCCACGCCAGCTTCACGGTCAGGACCTTGACCCAGGCGCGCGCCTCTTCGGGCAGGCGCACCGCGTCCTTCTCGGTGGTGACGGCCACGGCCTCGCGCTGTTCGGCCTCGGCGCGAATGTCCGCAAGCTCCTCGGCGCGGTAGGGATGGTGGTCGGCGAAGACGTGGGTCGTGCGCACGCGGCAGCCGATCGCTTCCAGCGTGCGGAAGAATTTCGAGGGGTCGCCGATGCCGGCGAACGCCACCACGTCGCGCCCCGCGAGCTCGCTTGCCTCGGGGCCGGGCACCAGCTCGGTGCGCAGCACCGGCATGCGGGTGTCGATGCTGGCGGTGGTGCCGGATATGTTTTCGCCCACGAGCACGATGGCGTCGGCGCGCGCGAGCCCGTTGGCCAGAGGCTCGCGAAGCGGCCCCGCGGGCACCACTCGCCGGTTGCCGAAACCGTACGCCCCGTCGACGACCAGCAGCGACACGTCCTTGACCAGCGAGGGATTCTGGAATCCGTCGTCCATCACCAGCACCTCGGCGCCGTCGGCCACCGCCGCCTTGGCGGCGAGTTGGCGGTGCCGGCACACCCAGGTCGGCGCGACGCGGGCGAGCAGGAGCGGCTCGTCGCCCACCTCGAAGGCGGTGTGCCGGGCCGCATCGACCCGGAC
>JBAVNO010000259.1:0-6932 GCA_049691095.1 Alphaproteobacteria bacterium
CACCAGCCCAAATGTTGCGGCCGCGCGCCGGAAAGCGAGCGTACGAAGCATGCCCAACGTCGTTGTCCCCCAAGAACCGGATCGCAGGCGCCAGCATAGCGCCATTGCGGGCCCGAGACGACCGCCAACGCTGCCGCCGTACCAGCCCCGCGCTCAGTACCGGCGCGTGAGGGCGGCGGCGAGAAGGCGAAGCTGGCGGGCCGGCCTCGAGGGCACCAGGCCGGAATCGAACACGTCGTAACCGGCGCGCCGCAACCGCCGCAGATAGGCGTCGGCGAGGATTCCTGGCAGGAGCGCCGGGCGCGCCCAGTCGGGGACGATGCCGCGAAGGGCCCGGGCGTCCTCGAGACGGGCGCTCGCCGCCGCCGCCACCTCGCCCGCGACGGCCGCGAGGCCGGGTGAGCGGCGGCCCTCGATCACATCCGTGACCCGCGCGCCCTCGCGCTCCAGCAGGATCTTGGGCAGGAATACCCGCGCCGCCCGGGCATGGAACGGCACCGAGCGTAATAGGCCGAGCAGGCCCCAGGCCACGCCCACGTGGCGCGCCGCCTGCCGCGCCTCCTCCCCGCCCTCATCGGTGGCGGCGCGGTCCGGCAACTCCGGCGGCACCAGGATTTCGAGCGCGAGCAGCGCCAGGTTTCCGGCGCTGGCCTCGGCGTGACGGACCAGGGATTCCAGATCCTCGGGAATCGCGTCGGAGAGATCGAACTCCCTCGCGTCCATCAGGCGCTCGATCGGCTCGCGCGAGAGGGCATGGGACCGGATCGCATCCGAAAGCGCCGCCAGCACCTCCCCGCCCCGCGCGGCGGGCTCGGCGCCGGCGTAGATGTCGGCAACGCGGTCGCGCCACCATTGCAGGCGGATCTGGCGCAGCATCGGCTCGGTGACGTGTTCGCGGATGCGGGCCAGCTCGGCGTTGAAGGCCGAGACGGCGAACAGCGGTTCGCGGCGCGAGGCGGGCGCGAACAGCGCGCACAGGAACCGGTCGTAATCCAGCCGGCGCACCAGCTCGGCGCAGTAGGATGGGGTGGCGTTTCCTGGCATGGAACGAATCACCGCGGGACTAAAATCCGCAACCGGAGTAGGGCCATGGAGCGAAGCCGGCAACGCGGCTCAGTCTAATTCAATTTGAGGGCCGCCGCGCTTCGTGGTACCTCTGAACACGCCAAGGCAAGGGAGGGAGCAGGATGAAGAATCCATTGGAATCTCTGCACATGACCATCGTCCTGGGCCTCGCGATCACGGTCATCGTGGCCGTCATCGTCAACATGGCCCATTAAGGCACCGTTCGGGGGGCAGCAACATGGAATTCGATATCACCTATTGGCAGTTCTTCTTCCGCTGGCTCCACGTGATGAGCGGCGTGATGTGGATCGGCCTGCTTTGGTATTTCAACTTCGTGCAGATCCCCAACATGTCGAAGATCCCGGACGAGCAGAAGCCTGCCATCGGCAAGGTCATCGCGCCGGCCGCCCTGTTCTGGTTCCGCTGGGGCGCCATGGCGACGCTGATCACCGGCCTGATCGAGGCGCATCTCCTGGGCGTGCTGGGCGACTACCTGACGCTGGGGCTCACCAGCGGCAACGCGAGGTCCATGTCCATCGGCATCGGGATGTGGTTCGGCATCATCATGTGGTTCAACGTCTGGTTTGTGATCTGGCCCTGTCAGAAACGGGCGCTGGGGATGGTCGAAGCCTCGCCGGACGTGAAGAAGGCCTCGGGGCGCACGGCGATGCTGTTCTCGCGCACCAACACCATGCTGTCGATCCCGATGCTGTATGCGATGGTGTCGTCGCACCTGTATTGATCCGCGCTCGGATCGCTCATCGGTGACGAAAATCGGGCGGGGCCTTCGCGGGCTCCGCCCGAAGCTTTTGTCACGGCACGGCGATCAGCGCCGCCGCCACCAGCCGGTCCTCGGCGCGAAGCACGTTGAAGGTGCGGCAGGCGGCTCCCGTATTCATCGCCTCGGCCACGGCACCCTGATCGCGCAGCCACGCGCGCACCTCGTCCGGCACCGGCAGCGCCGTCTCCCCGCAGCCGATCAGCAGGATCTGCGGCCGCGGGCCGGGCTCCTCGCCCGATAGCAGCGGCGCGACGCCGGCGATCCAGGCCTCGACGGAAAGGCCCGCGAGGGCCGCCACGTCCCAGGGCAGGACGCGCGCCGCCGACACCAGCACGGAGGAGGCATGAACCGTGCCGGAGATGCGGAAACGGCCGTTCCCGTAAGACTGGATGAAAAGGCTGGCGCCTTCGGCGCCTTCGCTCGTACTCATGGGCTCCGTCCTTGCCGCCCCGCCGTCGGGGCGCCGGCGGCGGACCAGTCAGCGGGCGCCTTGCTGGGCCGCGGTTTCGGCGGGACTCGACGATCCGCCGGGCCGGAGGTTGAGGTACACCAGCACCGGCACCGCGACGAACACCGAGGAATAGGTGCCGACGAAGATCCCCCACACCATCGCGATGCTGAAGCCGCGGATGACCTGGCCGCCGAAGAACAGCAGCGCCAGTACCGCGAGCAGGGTCGTGAGGTGGGTGATGACGCTTCGCGCCAGCGTCTCGTTGTTGCTGCGGTTGATCAGCTCGGTGATGGGCATCTTCTTGTACTTGCGCATGTTCTCGCGGATGCGGTCGTAGATCACCACCGTGTCATTGACCGAATAGCCGGCGATCGTCAGCACCGCCGCCACCGTGGTCAGGCTGAACTCGATCTGGAACAGCGAGAACAGTCCGAGCGTGGTCACGATGTCGTGGATGGTCGACACCAGCGCGCCGACCCCGAACTGCCATTCGAATCGGAACCACACATAGACCGAGATCCCCACCAGCGACAGGAACACGGCCAGGAATCCGGCGCGCACGAGCTCGGCCCCGACCTTCGGTCCCACGAACTCGGTGCGGCGGAAATCGACGCCGGACCCCAGCGCCGCCTTGACGGCGTCGATGACGCGGATCTCCTCCTTCTCCGACTCCTCGCGCGTCTGCACGCGGATCAGGATGTCCTCGGGCGCGCCGAACTCCTGCAGCGAGACCTCGCCGAAATCGAGCGCCGACAGCTTGGCGCGCAGCTCGCCCAGGTTAGGGGCTTCCTGCATGCGCACTTCCATCAGCACGCCGCCCTTGAAGTCGATGCCGAAGTTGAAGCCCTGGACCGCGATCGAAACCAGCGAGACGACGGTCAGAACGATCGAGAGGCCGAGCGACCAATAGCGCTTGCCGATGAAATCGACGTTCGTTCCCGGCGGGACCAGAGCCAGCCACTTCATCTCGCGTCTCCTAGACCGGAAGCGTCTTGGGCCGCACGTATTGCAGCCATTGCACGACCATGAAACGCGACACCATCACCGCCGTGAACAGGGTCGTCATGAGCCCGATCGAAAGCGTGACGGCGAACCCCTTGACCGGCCCGGTGCCGAAGGCATAGAGCAGCGCCCCGGCGATGAACGTGGTCAGATTCGAATCGATGATGGTGGCGAAGGCCCGCTCGAAACCGGTGGCGATGGCCGAGAACGGCGTGCGGCCGGCGTGCACCTCCTCGCGGATGCGCTCGTAGATGAGAACGTTGGCGTCCACGGCCATGCCGGTGGTGAGCACGATGCCGGCGATGCCGGGCAAAGTGAGGGTCGCCTGCAGGAGCGACAGCGCGCCCAGCAACAAGACCAGGTTCAGCAGCAGCGCCACGTCCGCGATGAGGCCGAACAGGCCGTAGCACAGCGCCATGAAGGCCACCACCAGGAGGAAGCCGATGGTGCAGGCGATCTTGCCGGCGCGAATCGAATCCTCGCCCAGGCTGGGGCCGACCGAACGCTCTTCGATCACCGTCAACGGCGCCGGCAACGCGCCGGCGCGCAGCAGCAGCGCCAGGTCCTTGGCCTCCTCGGTCGTGAAGCTGCCGCTGATGATGCCGTTGCCGCCCAGGATCGGTTCGCGGATCACGGGCGCGCTGATGACTTTGCCGTCCAGCACGATGGCGAGCTGCTTGCCCACGTTCTCGCGCGTGGCGTCGCCGAACATCTTTCCGCCCAGGGTGTCGAAGCGGAAGCTGACCACCGGGCGGCCCTGCTCGAAGGTGGGCTGGGCGTCGGTCAGGCGCTCCCCGCCCACCACGATGCGTTTGCTCACGACGTAGGAGGGCGGCCCTTTCGCCGCCTCGCCGGGCGCGGTCGGGAGCATCTCGTCGCCGGGCGGGAGGTGGCCCTGAACCGCCTCGCTCAGGGGCGTCGTCGGGTCGACGAGGCGAAGCGTCAGCTTGGCGGTCTTGCCCAGGAGCTGCTTGATCCGCTCCGGATCCTTCACGCCCGGGAGCTGGACCAGGATGCGGTCCTCGCCCTGGCGCTGGATGTTCGGCTCGCGGGTTCCGGTCTCGTCGATGCGGCGGCTGACGATCTGAATCGACTGCTCGACGATCGAGCGACGGCGGTCGTTGACCGCCTTTTCGCCCAGCGTCAGCGTGACCTTGCCGGTCTCGGCGGTGGTCACCACCAGGCCGGGATCGACCTTGCGCGCGAGGTCCCGCGCCTCGACCAGGCGCGAGGGATCGGTGAGCGTGAACGTCACCGCGGTGCCTTCGACGCCGAGCCCGGTGTAGCCTATGCGCGCCTTGCGAAGCTCGATCCGCGCCGTGTCGACAACCGAATTCAGCCATTCCTTGAGCACCGACTTGATGTCCACCTCCATCAGGAGGTGCGAGCCGCCCTGAAGGTCGAGGCCCAGGCTGATCTGCTTGTGGGGCAGCCAGTCGGGCAGGCTTTCGGCCGTCTGGCGCGAGAGGAGATTAGGCACCGTGAAGGCGATGCCAAGCCCGCACACGATGAAGACCAGCGCGATCTTCCATTTGGAGAAATACAGCATCTCGAATCCGTGTCGCGCCCGCTGGGGGCTCAGCCCCAGTTTTTAGCCAGTGTCTTTGCCGGCGTCCTTGCCGGCGCGGCGGCCCTTCTTGCCGCCCTCGCCTTCGGCGGACTCGGCCCCCTGGGACTCTTTCTCGGCTCCCGCGGGCTCGGTCTTGGACAGCACCTCGCTCACCGCGCCGCGCAGCATCCGCACGCGCACACCCTCGCCCACGTCCACCAGGACCTCGGTGTCGCTCACCACGCGGCTGATGGTCCCGATCAGGCCGCCTTGGGTCACGACCTTGTCGCCGCGCCGCAGCGCCGCGACCAGCGCCTTGTGCTCCTTGAGTTTTTTCTGCTGCGGGCGGATCAGCAGGAAATAGAACACGACGAAAATGAGGATCAGCGGCATGAAGAACGAGGGGTCGAACCCCGCCGTCGGAGCCGCGCCCTGCGCGTACGCGGGCGATATGAGCATCGGTGATCCTCTCGTATTCTGCGGCCTGCCGCCGGATTGCCGGACTATAGCCATCCCGGCCCCATTTGCAACCGGCAAGGGGGCTTTACTTGGGCCGGCGCTCCCCGATACGGTCCCAGGCACGCGCGGGCGAAATTCGCGCGCAGGGAACGGGTTACGGATGCCTCGCAACGACAAGGATTCCATGCTGGCACGCATCGCCGAGGCGCTGGAAAGGCTGGCCCCGGCGCACGCCCCGACGGCCGATCTCGGGGCCGCCGACGCGTTCGTGTGGCACGCCGAGGGCTGGCTGCACCCGGTGAGCGAGGTCAATCGCGTTGACCTCAAGCTCATCCGTGGACTCGATCAGCAGCGCGACATCCTGCTGGCCAACACGCGCCAGTTCGCGGCCGGGCTGCCCGCCAACAACGCCCTGCTATGGGGGGCCCGCGGCATGGGCAAGAGCTCGCTCGTCAAGGCGGTGCATGCCGAGGTGAACCGCGAGGCGGTCGCGAAGGCCAAGCCGTTCCCGTCCCTCGCCCTGGTGGAAATCCACCGCGAGGACACCGCCTCGCTGCCTCGTCTTCTGGAGCTGCTGCGCGAGCAGGCGCGGCGCACGATCATCTTCTGCGACGATCTCTCGTTCGACGCCCAGGACACCAGCTACAAATCGCTGAAGGCGGTGCTGGAAGGCGGGCTCGAGGGACGGCCGCCGAACGTGGTGCTGTACGCCACCTCGAACCGCCGCCACCTCATGCCGCGGGACATGATCGAGAACGAGCGCTCGACCGCGATCAACCCGTCGGAGGCGGTGGAGGAAAAAGTCTCGCTGTCGGACCGTTTCGGCCTATGGCTCGGATTCCACGCCTGCGACCAGGACACCTATTTCGCGATCGTCGAAGGCTATGCCGCCCATTACGGCCTCGATTTGCCCATCGACGAGCTGCGCGCGCGCGCCAACGAATGGTCGGTGACCCGCGGCGCGCGGTCGGGCCGCGTGGCGTGGCAATTCATTCAGGACTTGGCGGGGCGTCTCGGCCAGCGACTCGATTGAGCGACACCGAGGGTCCCTCGGCCGTCAGATACGCCGCCGGATCGACGGCGCGCCGGCCGCGCCGGATCTCGAAATGCAGCTGCGGGGTCGCGACGCTGCCGCTGCTTCCCGCCTTGGCGATCACCTGGCCGCGTTTCACGGCGTCGCCGCGTTTCACCAACAGCTGCTCGTTGTGGGCATAGGCGGTGGTCCATCCATCGTCGTGCCGGATCAGCACCAGATTGCCGAAGCCGCGCAGCTCGTTTCCGGCATAGGTCACGACGCCGTCGTCGGCGGCCCGCACCGGCGCGCCGCGCGCGGCCGCGATGTTGATTCCGTCGTTGTGCTCGCCTCCCTTCTTGGGACCGAAGGGTGACACGATCCGCCCCTTGAGCGGCCAAGCGAAATAGGGACCGCGCTCGATTGGCGGTGCGGCAGTGACGGGCGCCGGCCCTACGGTGGCGGACGGACTCTCCACCGCGGACGGCTTGGGCTCGGGACGCGCCGCCGCAGCCGGCGGGGGCGGGCTCGGGGGAAGGGCCGCGATCTCGGTGTTGTTGTCTGCCGTGGCGACCGCCGTGGGGGCCGCCGGGGGAGCTTGAGTCGCGCCGCC
>JBAVNO010000260.1:0-6174 GCA_049691095.1 Alphaproteobacteria bacterium
AACGGCGTGGTGGTGGACCCGTGGGCGCTGTTGGGCGAGATCGACGCGCTTCGCGCCCGCGGCGTCGAGGTGACGCCGGCCAACCTCAAGGTGTCCGAATCGGCCGCGCTCATCCTGCCGCTGCATGCCGCCGTCGACCGCGCGCGGGAAGAGGCCCGCGGCGCGGCCAAGATCGGCACCACCGGACGCGGCATCGGCCCGGCCTATGAGGACAAGGTCGGCCGGAGGGCGATTCGCATCTGCGACCTGCAGGACGACTCCGCGCTCGCCGATCGCGTCACGCAGCTTCTGTTCCACCACAACGCGCTGCTGCGCGGCCTGGGCGCCGCCGAGATCGACGCGACGGAAGTCCTGTCGGCGCTTCGCGCCGTGGCGCCGAAGGTGCTTCCCTTCGTCGACCGGGTGTGGGAGCGCCTCGATGAGGCGCGCCGCAAGGGCCTGCGGATTCTCTTCGAGGGCGCGCAAGGCGCCATGCTGGACGTGGATCACGGCACGTATCCGTTCGTCACGTCGTCGAATACGGTGGCAGGACAGGCGTCGACGGGCTCGGGGATCGGGCCGGGGGCGCTCGATTACGTGCTGGGCATCACCAAAGCCTACACCACGCGGGTCGGAAGCGGCCCGTTCCCCACCGAGCTCACCTGCGACATCGGCCGCGCGCTCGGCGAGCGCGGCCGCGAGTTCGGCACCGTGACCGGGCGCAAGCGGCGCTGCGGCTGGTTCGACGCCGTCATGGTCCGCCAGGCGATCAAGATCTGCGGCATCGACGGAATCGCGCTCACCAAGCTCGATGTCCTGGACGGCTTCGACGCGCTGAACATCTGTGTCGCGTACCGGCTCGGCAACGAGACGCTGCGCCATTGCCCCGCTTCGGCCACGGCCCAGGCGCGGCTGGAGCCGGTCTACGAGACCCTCGAGGGATGGCAGGAAAGCACCAAAGGGGCCCGCTCCTGGGCCGACCTTCCGGCCACCGCCATCAAATACATCCGCCGCATCGAAGAGCTGATCGAGGCGCCGGTGGCGCTGCTTTCCACCAGCCCGGAGCGCGAGGACACCATCCTGGTGCGTGATCCCTTCGCGCCCTGACGGGGCGCAAGTCCGCCCCGCCCCTACCCGGTAATGAATTAACAACCATTCACCGGGTACACGGGTAAGGACCAGGAAAAGTGACCTCATGTCCGATGCCACCCTAGCGGAGCCGGTCCAGCCGGTCCCTGAGAGCCCGATTCGTGCAGCGCCCGCAGGCCAGGGGGTGGCTCTCGACCGCTATCTAATCCAGTGTGACCGGCGCCTGCCGGCATTCGACACCCCGACGGCCGCGGCCTTCGCAGCCGAGGACACGAAGGGCGCACGCGAGAACCTGATCGCCCTGGTCACGGCCTCGAAGGCGCCGCCCCGGGCCGAGCTGCTGCCGTCGCTGCGCACCACCGACTGCCCGTTCCTGATGCGCCCCTATCGCTGGGGCGCCGTGGACTGGCCGGCGGCCGGGGAGCGGAGGTTCGCGATCATCTATGCTCAGCCCGGCCGCAATCCCGTTGTGCCGTCGTTGGACGGTCCCTATCCCGACCTCAGCGAGGCGGTGCTCGTGGACCGGGTCATCAAGCCGGTGCTGAGTGCGCTCGCCGACCTCGCGCAGCGCGCCATGACGCACCGCGCGATCCGTCCCAACAATCTCTTTTTCGGCTACACGGAGGGTCAGCAGGCGGTGCTGGGGGACTGCGCCATCGCGCCGGCCGGATCCACCAGTCCGGTCCTGTTCGAGACCATCGAGAACGGCATGGCCCATCCGATGGGCCGTGGGCCCGGCACCATCGCCGACGATCTCTATGCCCTGGGCGCCACGCTGCTCTGTCTCGCGCTGCGGAGCAATCCTGCGGCCGGCATCGAGGACCAGAAGATTCTTTACGACAAGATCGAAAAGGGATCCTACGCCGCGCTCACCGGGTCCAAGCGTGTGCCGCAGGCGATCCGCGAGGTGATTCGCGGCCTTCTCGCCGATAACCCGAACGAGCGTTGGACGCTCGAAAATCTCGCGCTTTGGGTGGATGGGCGGCGGCTCAGCCCGATTCAGCCGTCGATCCCGCCGCAGTCGACGCGGCCGTTCCGATGCGCCGGCCGCCAGCACTATACCTGCCGGTCGTTGGCCTACACCGTGGGCATGAGTTGGTCGGGTTTTCCCAAGGCGCTCGAGGACACCGACCTCGAAGGCTGGGTGCGCAAGGCGGTCGGCGACCCGGTGCGGGCGAACGATGTCATGGAGGCTTTCGCTTCGGGCGGCGTGAGGATCAAGGGCGGGGAGCCGCTTGCGGCCGAGGCCACGCTGGCCTCGAGGCTTTGCATGGCGCTCGATCCCGAGGGCCCGATTCGCTACAAGAACGTGAGCACATGGATCACCGGGTTGGGGCCGCTGCTGTTCGACCTGATCCAGGATCAGAGCAGCGTTCAGGCGTTCGCCCAGCTCATCGCCTCCGGTCTCGCCCTCCATTGGATCGACAAGCATCACGGCAACGGGCCGGAAGGGCGGGCCCACGTCAATCTCGTGGACCATCTTCGCCAATACTTGAAGCGCCAGGCGCCGGGCTTCGGCGTGGAACGGTGCCTCTATGAGCTCAATCCGTCGCTGCCCTGCCTCAGCAGCCTGTTGGCATCGCGCTATGTGCTGACGCCGGACGAACTCCTGATCGAGCTCGAGCGGCTCGCGGGCAGCGGCAAGACGGACTCCCTGCCCGTGGACCGGCACGTCGCGGCCTTCATCGCGGCGCGATTCGGAACCGGCGTCCAAGACCATTTCCTGGCCATGGAGGACCGCAGCGACAAGGCCAATGTGATGCTCGGCGCATTGCGCGCGCTGGCGGTGATGCAATGGAAGCTCGGGGCGGCGCCGCTGCCGGGATTGACGGCCTGGATGGGCCGCCTGATCGGCCCGGTGATCGGGGCCTACCATTCGGCCACGCTGCGCGCCAAGCTCGGCGATCAGATCGCGCGGGTGGTGAAACGCGGGAATCTCTCGGAACTCCTGAACCTGGTCGACGACGCGCAAGTCCGGGCCCGCGACGACCAGTCGTACCGTGCGGCCGCACGGCAGCACAGGATCATGGGGTCCGAGCTGGACCGGATCACCGGCAAGTCCGGACTGGATAAGGAGGCCGCAGCGCTCGGCGGCAAGCTCGCCGCCGGCCTGGGCATGGCCGCGGCGGCCGGTGCATCCGCCATCGTCGGCATGATGAGGTTCCTGTGAGCAGGCCAAGTCCAAGACCAAGGCCGGGACGCGACGCGCTGCGGGCCAAAGTGGCGCCCAAGAGGATTTCGCAGCCGGTCCCGGAAGCCGTCCCCATGGCGGCGCCCCGACCAAGGGCCGCGGTGCGCAAGGCACGCGGCTCGGTGGCCACGGCTTGGGCCGCGGCCGTGATGGGCGTCATGATGATCCTGGCGCTGCCCAGCTTCGTCGTCATCGTGGTGGGGATGATCCCGGCGCTGGTCGCGTTCTTCATCGACCGCACCCGGAACAAATATTTCGGCATCTGCGTCGCCGGCATGAATTTCGCCGGCGTGATGCCGTTCCTGGCCCAGCTCTGGCACGGCCACAACAGCGTGGGCCAGGCGCTCGCGATCCTGGCCAATGTCTACGCCTGGCTCGCGATGTATGGCGCCGCCGGCGCGGGCTGGCTCCTGTACCTGTGCCTGCCCGCGTTCGTCGAGAGCTTCCTGCGCATTCGCTCCAAGAAGAGGATCAGCGACTTGACGGCGGCGCGGCGCGAGCTCGAGCGGGAGTGGGGCGTCGGCAGTCCGCCGCCGGACGAAATGCCGGTCGCGTCCGCCGACGGCGAATAAGAAACGGGCCCCGAAAGGGGCCCGCCTCGCGTGCGCTTCAGCGCGATGATATCCGGCCGCTCTTAATGGCCGAGCCGCCGCTGCACCGCCAGATTGCGAATGGTCTTCTGCAGCTTCTCGAACGCCCGGACCTCGATCTGACGGACCCGCTCGCGGGAGATTTCATATTCCTGGCTCAGCTGCTCGAGGGTGAGCGGCTCGTCCCGCAGGCGCCGTTCGGTCAGGATGTGGCGCTCGCGCTCGTTCAACGACTTCATCGCCTGGGCCAACAGATCCTGGCGGTTGAAGAGCTCCTCCCTTTCGGCGAGCGCGTCTTCCTGGCTTGCGCCTTCGTCGGGCAGCCAATCCAGCCATTCGCCGTCGCCGTCGCCGTCGGCGCGCAGCGGCGCATTGAGCGAATGATCGCCGCCGGCAAGACGCCGGTTCATGCTGACGACTTCTTCCTCGGTGACGTTGAGCTCCTCGGCGATCTTCTTGACGTGTTCCGGCGTCAGATCGCCTTCCTCGATCGCCTTGATCTGGCCTTTCACCTTGCGCAGGTTGAAGAACAGCTTCTTCTGCGCCGCGGTGGTGCCGAGCTTCACCAGCGACCACGAATGAAGGATGTATTCCTGGATGGCGGCGCGAATCCACCACATGGCGTAGGTGGCGAGCCGGAACCCGCGGTCGGGATCGAACCGCTTGACCGCCTGCATCATGCCGACATTGCCCTCGGCGATGAGCTCGTTGACCGGAAGCCCGTAGCCCCGGTACCCCATCGCGATCTTCGCCACCAGGCGAAGATGGCTGGTCACGAGCTTATGCGCCGCCTCGGTGTCCTCGTGCTCGCGCCAGCGCTTGGCCAGCATGAACTCCTCGTCGTAGGTGAGCATGGGGAACTTGCGGATCTCCTGCAGATACCGCGAAAGTCCGCGCTCGGACCCGAGGGAGGGGAGGCGATAGGTTGCTGTAGCCATTGGGCGCGTTTCTCCTGATGTTCTTTCGGCCGCGGCCGCATCGCCCGCAGGCGAGGCCCGCCGCGGGTCCGCTTGGCCGGTACCCTACCGGCAACCGTGACAAAATGCAATTATACCCGAGTAAAGCGCTCAAGTATAGGGGCTGTTACAGGTCTTCCAGGAAGCCGATTAGCGCATTGATATCTGGCGGTAAATCGGAAACAAACCGGAGCACCCGGCGGTCGCTGGGGTGCTGGAATCCGATCAAATAGGCGTGAAGCGCCTGACGGCCAAATCCCCTGACCACGTCTTTTATACGCGCCTCCGCCCCCTTCGGATGCACCCGATGGCCCCCGCCATGGGTCCGGTCGCCATAGGTCCGGTCGCCAATGATGGGGTGGCCGATGGCGGCGAGGTGGACCCGGATCTGATGGGTGCGGCCGGTCATGAGCCGGCACTCCACCAGGCTGGCCAGGCTTCCCAGGCGCCGGACGACTCGGTAGCGGGTCAGCGCCGGCTTGCCGCCCCGGCGCACCACCGCCATCTTCTTCCGGTTGCGGGGGCTGCGGCCGATGTTGCCGGCGATCTCGCCCGATTTGGGCTCCGGCACGCCCCACACCACGGCGTAATAGGCCCGCGCGATCTTGCGCGCGGCGAACTGCTCGGCCAGCGCGGCGTGGGCGCGGTCGGTCTTGGCCACGACCATGAGGCCGCTGGTGTCCTTGTCCAGGCGGTGCACGATGCCCGGCCGCGCCACGCCGCCGATGCCCGAAAGCGAGCCGCGGCAATGGGCCAGCAGCGCGTTGACCAGCGTATGCTCGCGGTTGCCCGGCGCCGGGTGGACCACCAGGCCCGGCGGCTTGTCGACGACGATGACGTCGTCGTCCTCATAGACGACCGTTAGCGCGATCGCCTCGGGCTCGGGCGCGGCTGCTACTGCGGGCGGCACCGAGACCTGGAACGTCTCGCCCGGTTTGACCCTCAGGGAGGGGTCCGTTATCGTCACCCCGCCCCGCGTCACCTTGCCCCCTTCGATCAGCGACTTGAGGCGGGTGCGCGAAAGCGCGGGGATGGCCGCGGCCAGGAGCTTGTCGAGGCGCGCGCCCGAATCGGTGCCCGCGGCGGCGACACGGTAATGCGCGCCCCTGGCGGCGGGCCGATGGGGACCGTCCTTTTTCATCGCCGGAAGACTGGCTGGAATCATGCAGACGCTCAAGGTTCTCGTCATCGCCATGGGGGTGCTGATCGTGCTCGCGGCCGGGCTGGTCGCCGTCACGCTCTATAAGCGCGCGGCGCACATGGCGGGCGGGGCCGAGGCGACGGTTGGCTTCGGGACCAAGCGCATCGCGCTGCCCGAGGGCGCGAGACTGAAGCAGGTCAGGGCCGAGGGCGACCGTCTGATCGCCGA
>JBAVNO010000261.1:0-4326 GCA_049691095.1 Alphaproteobacteria bacterium
GAATTTGCCCGCCCGTGACCGCGCCCGCTGGCGGAATCAGCCCGAGGCAGGCCAGCGCCGTCACCGTCTTTCCGCAGCCGCTTTCGCCCACCAGCGCGAACGTCGTTCCCCGCGCAATCGAGAACGACGCCCCGTCCACGGCGCGAAGCGGGCCCTCGTCGGTGTCGAACGTGACCTCGAGGTCCCGGACCGCGAGCAGCGGCTCCGCGCGCTCTTGTGCTCTCGCTGCTTGGCTGGGACTCATGGCTCGGCGCGCCAGTTCTCGACCCACAGGGTCGAGGGATATTGATGGCCGGTGGGCTCCACGCCCGCGAGCCATTGGGGCAGGATGAACGCGTCGGCGCGGAAGTAAAGCGGAAGCGCAGGCAGGTCTTCGGCGTAGATCCGCTGCAGGCGGTGCCACAGGGCGCGGCGCTTGTCGCGGTCGAGCGCGACATCGATCTCATCGACCAGGCGGTCGACCTCCGCGTTCCTGTATCCGGCGAAGTTCTGGCCCGAGAATCCGTTGGCCTCGCGCGGGATCTCGTCGGAATGGAGCGTCGAGCGCGGCACGTTCTCGGGCGAGCTCAGCCACGCGAACATGACCAGGCCCGGAAACCGCCGGCGGCTGACGGTCTGGCCGAAGAACACCCGCGCCGGCTGGTTGCGGATTCGCACCTCGATGCCGGCCTTGCGCCATTGGCTGGCCAGGACCTGCTCCACCATCTCGCGCGAACGCTGGCCGGCGGTCGTTTGCAGCGTGAGCGAAAGCGGCTCGCCGGCCCCATCGTGCCGGATGCCGCCCTTCCATTCGGTCCAGCCCGCCTCGTCCAGCAGTTTGGCCGCCGCGGCCGGGTCATACGGATATAGCGTTACGTCGGAGGTATGAACCCAGTCGAGCGGGCTCACGAAGGTGTCGGCCACCGGCTGCCGGCCGGCGAACAGCTGCTCGGAGATGCCCTTGCGGTCGACGGCCAGCAGCAGGGCGCGGCGCACCCTGAGATCGGCCAGGATCGGATTGTCGAAGTTGGGATCGATGTGCTCGTAGACGAGGCTCGGCTTGTAGAGCACGCGGAACTTGTCGCCGTGGCGGCGCTCGAACTCGAGGGCCTGGTCGAGCGATAATCCCAATTCGCCCGCCACGTAGTCGATCGCGCCCGAAAGAAGATTGGCCTCGAGCGCGGCCGTGTTCTCGATCACGCGCACGACGATGCGCCGGAAGAAAGGCGGCTTGCCCCACCAGGTGGGGTTGCGCTCCAGCACCACGTGGGAGCCGGGCACGACCTCGGCGATGCGGTAGGGACCGTAATAGAGGCCCGGATTGGCGGTGTCGGTGTCGTAGAGAGTCCGCCTTCGGTATTCGGACGGGTCGCGGAACGCGTTTCTCTCAAGGTGCGCGGGCAGGAGATCGAGGTCGTTGATGGCGTTGTAGCCGAAGCTCACCCGGTCCATGTGCAGGGTGAAGGTCCTGGCGTCCTTCACGTCGATGGAGAGGATGCGCTTGTACATCTCGGAATTCGAGATGCCCGCGAGCGGGCTTTTGCCCACCTCCCAGGTGAACACCACGTCCTCGGTCGTGACCGGGACGCCGTCGCCCCATGTGGCGTCGCCGCGAATCGTGTAGGTGACCGCGATGCCCTTGTCGCCCGCCTTGGAGGCGCCGGGGGCGAGCTTCTCCACCCGCGCACCGCCGTTCTCGATGGTCGGGAGCGTGACGCACAGCATGCACACGAGCTCCCATTTCTGGTCGTAGACCGTGAACGGGCGCCGGGTCATGGACAGGATGTACGACTTCGCCAGCATGGTATCGATGCCGGGATGAAAGGTGGACGGGAACTGGGTCATGCCGATGACCAGCTCGTCCTTGGGATGGGCGCCCGCCGGGCGCGCCCCCGACGCGATCACGAGGGCGGTCACGAGCGCAGCCAGGAGCGCGACGAACGCCGCCGTGAGCAATCGCGGGCGAACCGGAGGCTTCATGCGGCAGTTATAGCACCGCCGCGGTCATATTGCGGAAGGGAGCCGGACGCCGCGGTCGCGCGGATCGCGCCGCGCGATGGACGGCGAGCCGCGGGAGGCCGGGACTATTTCAAACTGGCGATGTCGATGACGAAGCGGTAGCGCACGTCGTTCCTGAGCATGCGCTCATAGGCTTCGTTGATCTGGTCGATCCGGATCACTTCGACGTCGGCCGCGACCTCGTGCTTGGCGCAGAAGTCGAGCATCTCCTGGGTTTCGCGAATGCCGCCGATGAGCGATCCGCTCAAGCTCCGCCGCTGCATGATCAAAGACGCGGCGGACAGGGCGGTGGGCTCGGGCACGCCCACCAGGACCATCGTGCCGTCGCGGCGCAGCAGCTCGAGATAGTCGTTGTACTCGTGCTTGGCCGACACCGTGTCGAGGATGACATGGAAGCGCTTGGCGTTGGTCTCGAACACGCCCTTGTCGCGGGTGGCCAGGAAATCGTCCGCGCCCAGGCGCAGCGCGTCATCGCGCTTGCCGGGCGAGTGGCTGAGCACGCTCACATGGGCGCCCATCGCCTTGGCGATCTTGACCCCCATGTGGCCGAGTCCGCCCAGGCCCACCACCGCCACCCTGTCGCCCGGCTTCACGTACCGGTGCAGGGGCGCGTAGGTGGTGATCCCCGCGCACAGCAGGGGCGCGGCCCGCTCGAGCGGAATGCCCGCGGGGATCCGCAGGACGTAGGATTCGTCCACCGTGATCCGCGTCGAGTAACCGCCATAGGTGGGCGTCTTCTTGTCCTGCTCGCGGCTGTTGTAGGTGAAGCTGGCGCCGTTCTCGCAGAACTGCTCCTCGCCCTCCTTGCAGGCCTCGCAGCGGCGGCACGAATCGACGAAGCATCCGACGCCGACCACGTCGCCCGCCTTCCATTTCCGCCCGTCGCCTCCGACTCGCGCAACGCGGCCGACGATCTCGTGGCCGGGGACCATGGGAAAGATCGAGCCGCCCCATTCGTCGCGCGCCTAGTGGATGTCCGAATGGCAGACGCCGCAATAAAGGATGTCGATCAGCACGTCGCGGGGGCCGGGCTCGCGGCGTTCGACGGTGAACGGCGCCAGCGCCGACTTCGCATCCTGGGCGGCATAGGCGGGAGTCTTGAGGGCAGCTTTGACCAATGTATCCATGACGGGAACCTCGCGGGGTGAGTGCGGACGATTCTGGTGCGGACGACTCGACAGCGGGCAAAAGGGGGCGGGCAACGGGGGCAACGGCTCTGATCTAATGCACCGGTCGCCCGAGTCAACCGGACGACAAGACCACACTCACGTTCGGGTGAAACGCGCACCTCCCCGCGCCGTCCGGCGCGCCCCGCGGAAATGGGGAACCGCGATTAGCAAGGCGCCACGGCCTTGACGCTGCCCCGGCCCTGGCCCTGGCCTTGACAAGGACGGGGGGCGGCGCGACCCTGGCCGCGGTATCGGTCTGGGGTGCTCCCCATCGGGAGCTGAGATCACACCCATCGAACCTGAGCTGGATAATGCCAGCGGAGGGAGAGCCGAATGAAGCCCGCCAAGTCCTTTCTCCATCCGATTCGTCATCCGATTCATCGTCGCCGGCCGGCCGCAGCGCACGGCCCGCGGGGAGCCGCGCCATGATCGTCATCGTCGGCGGCGGCATCTGCGGGCTTTCCGTCGGCTGGTATCTGGCCCGCGAGGGCCGCGCGGTCACGGTGTTCGACCGCGCCGAAGCGGGTCGCGGCGCGACCTGGGCCGCCGCCGGGATGCTGGCGGCGCAGATCGAGGCCGAGCCGGGCGAAGAGGCGCTGCTGCCCCTGATGCTGGAGAGCCGCCGCCTGTGGCCCGACTTCGCCCGCGAGCTGGAGCAGGCGTCGGGACAACCGGTCGGCCTGCGCACTGAGGGAACCTTGGCCGTGGCGCTGGACCGCGACGACGCCGAAGGCCTGAAGTTCACCTTCGACTACCACCGGGGACTGGGGCTCGAGATGGCGTGGCTGTCGGGCCTCGAGGCGCGAAGCCTGGAGCCCGGCCTGGCGCCCCGCGTCACCGCCGCGGTCCTGAGCCCGCAGGATCACCAAGTGGACAACCGCAAGGTGGCCGTGGCGTTGAAGCGCGCGTTCGTCGCCGCGGGCGGCGTGCTGCGCGAGCACGCGGGCGTCGATGAGATCGTGATCGCGAATGGGCGCGTTGCCGGCGTGCGCGTGGGCGAGACCACGGTTGCCGCCGACACGGTGGTGCTGGCCGCGGGCGCCTGGTCGCACACCATCGCCGGCGTGCCGGAGATCGCGCGCCCGCCGGTCAGGCCCGTGAAGGGACAGATGGTGAGCCTGAAGATGCCGCCCGACGCGCCCCTGATCCGCCATGTGGT
>JBAVNO010000262.1:0-1633 GCA_049691095.1 Alphaproteobacteria bacterium
CTCGTGCTGGCGGCGCTCTACGAGCGCAGCCGCACGCTCTTCGCCCCGATCGTGGGCCACATGACGGTCAACACCGTCTCGCTCTTGGTCATCTTCGCCCAAGCCAACGCGGGTTGAGCGGCGGGTGCGGGGAAAAACTGCTGGTGATCCGGAGCAGACTCGATTGGCACGGCGGCGGAAGGCCGGCCGGCGACCCCGATGAGATCGTCTCAGTGGCTTTGATTGGAGACACCCGATCCGAAATGCGGCTCAGGCGAAGACGAACCGGGTTCCCGTATAGGAGCGGAGCAGCTTGGTCGGAATCTCGGCCTTGGCGATCTCGTAGAATGTCTCGCCCGTGCAATGCAGCGGGACGAGGTAGTCGAGGTCCAGCGCCTGGAGCGCCCTGACCGTCTCGCGGACGTACTCCTCCTTGTAGGGCACGAGGTGGAACCCGCCGATTACGGCGTGGACCTTCTCCACGCCCGAGACCGCCTGGGCCTGCTTGACCGCGTTGACCACACCGCGATGGCTGCACGACGTCAGCACGACGAGCCCGCGGTCCTTCAGATGGAACGCGGTGGCGATCTCGTGGCGGAACTTGTCGGGGATGACCGCCTTCGCGCGCTCCTCGGCCGTGAACCGGTCGGGAAAGCAGCCGAGGCCGTCCTCTACGCCGATCGTCATGGCGCTGGGGGACAATACCGTCTCGAAGCTCCTGAGGTCGATCTGGCCCGAGGTAAAGGCGTGATCGGCGACCAGCGACGGCCCCTCGGCGGTGGTCACGGCCAGATCGGCGGCTTCCAGCGCCCTGCGATCGAGGGTGCCGAAGTCGCCGCGCACCGGCGGCGCCGTCCACTCGCGCGAGCAGAAGCACGCCTCGCCCCCGACGTAGAGCGGGAGCCCGGCCTTCAGCCTGCCCTTGCTCGCCCGCAGGAAACCCGCGAGGCCGCCGAAGTGATCGTAGTGGCCGTGGCTGAGGACCAGGGCGTCGAGCTCCGCCGGGTCGACGCCCAACAGCTCGAGGTTGTTCACCAGCGCCTCCGGCGTGAAGCTGAAATCCATCAGGATGTTCCGCGTCTCGGTGCCGCGCCGGGATTGGGCCAGCATGGAGAGGCCGAACTCGCTGACCAGCGTCTTGCCGGGCGGCTTGCCGCCGCCTATGCCCCAGCCGAAGTGCTCGATCTCGACATCGCCCGCCTTCGTGCTGGGGACGACGGCGATCTGATAGCTGTCGACCACCACCCGAATCGAAAGATGGTCGACCTCGGGAACCGGGCCCGTGATCCCCTGGGCCCTCAGCGGCTTCGCGCCGCCGAGAAGCGTGACCATCATCACACCCAACACGGCGGCACCACCGCCGCACAGCACATCCCGCCGACACACGGTGCCGCCTTGAAGATCGATCGACATGGCGCTTCTCCTCCCCCGCGTCGCCTTCACCGCCGGAGGGCGGCGCGCGCAGGAACGATCGCGGGTGCGGAGGCGTTGGGGTGCCGTGCACGTCAGCGTCTGGCAGTCCGCACCAACGGCTATCGAAATACTAGCAGGCCCGGCAGGCCCCGTCCGGTTTTTGCTGGCCGAGTCGAATCGGTGTCGGCCCTGCACCGTCTCGCTGCTGGTCAGCTTCGCCCAGGCCAACGCGGGCTGAGGG
>JBAVNO010000263.1:0-1926 GCA_049691095.1 Alphaproteobacteria bacterium
AATTAGAGCAAAAGGAAGCGGAACGACTAGATGTTGAGCGGTTGGAAGCTGAAAGGTTCGAATTAGAAAGCAAAGTGGAGCAGCTAGAAGCAGAGCGCAAAGCTGAAAGAAAGGACGCTGAACGGAAAGCACAACTTCTTGAAGCTGAACGACTGGAATTAGAAAGAAAGGCAAAGCAGCTAGACGCAGAACGAAAAGCGGAACAGTTAAAGGTAGAGCGAAAAGTAGAGCGGTTGGAGGCGGAATTAAAAGCAGAACGTTTAGAGGCGGAACGAAAGGAAGCAGAACTAAAAGAGGCGGAACGTTTAGAGGCAGAGCAAAAGGAAGCACGGCGAATGGAAGTACAGCGAAAGGTGGAGCGACTGGCGGAACGAATGGCCGAGCGATTGGAAGCGGAGCGCAAGGAAGCAGAAAAGCGTCAACAGGTTAAAAGTAACGTGCAAAAGCCGCTAGAGTCATCTCAAACTGAGCAGCTGGCAGCAAGTGGAGAGGAGGTAAATGGGTCATCTTTTTCTGGCTGCAAACAGTATTTTGGCTATCTCAGTCAACGCAAGAAAGGAGAAGGGATACCTGAATCATGCTTAGAATGCCCAAAATCTCTAGATTGCATGCTGTCTGACTACTACAAATCAAAAGAAACTGTTGAAGAAATCAGGAAATGGTACACTGTCAAAGCAGTTCCCACCGATTCTTAAAGCTGAAAACCAGTGTGTAAAATCGTGACGAACTAGGAATCTTTGCAAGTTGCAAAAGTTTTCATTTATTGGGTGATTGTTACTGTGCGAGTACAGTCACAAATCCTTAAGAAACTTTGAATAAATATATCATAGTCGCGCAGTTTGCGCAAATAAAATTATAGGAGAATAGAGAATTGCAATTTTCAAGAAGCAAAATTACTACTTTGATTGCTTTGTTTCTGATGTTAACTATGGCTATCTCATTAATTGCTCTGCCAACCGCTAACGCACACACACCACCATGGAACATTCCAACGTACGCCTACATCGTTGCGGCACCTGATCCTATAGGTGTCGGCCAGACAGCACACGTCTATATGTGGCTTGATGCTGTTTTTGGAGCGGCCGGTGGAACAACGCCCAGTGTTGGAACAAATGGTTCCACAACCAGCTCAGCATTGCTATCAAACAACTACCGGTTCCATAACTACCAGCTCACCATCACATCGCCTAACGGCACAGTAACGACACAGACTTTTGATGTTATCTCTGACACAACGTCATCGCAATTCACCAGGTTCACTCCTAACGAGGCGGGCATTTACATTTTCAACTTCACTTTCCCAGGACAGGACTTCAATACATACGACCATTACGAAAACTCCATACTAGTCAACGACACTTATCTGGGCAGTTCTGCGTCAACGACACTAACAGTGCAGGAAGAGCCAATACCTGAACCCATAACTAGCTATCCGCTTCCATCGGAGTACTGGACTCGCCCGATATATGGTGAGAACACCGACTGGTGGGCGATCTCGTCAGACTGGCTAGGTTCAGGTTTCCCAGTTCCAGCAGGCTATACTAGCTCTACATTGTACCATGGGGATGCAGTAGGACCTAGAACTTCTCATATCATGTGGACAAGGCAGCTTCAATTTGGCGGAGTTGTCGGAGGAAACCCGTTTGTCGATGGAGGTTCCAACCCCAACGGAGCTGTTCCAGGAGCCATGTACTTCGAGGGCTCTTCATATGCGCCAAGATTCAACAATCCAATAATAATAAGCGGGCACCTCTTCTACACGGAAGTAGCGTCGTTCACAGGCTCTGATATTTTTGGGGGCTCGGCAACTGGACCAACTGTCTGCGTTGACCTTCGTACAGGAAAGCAGCTTTGGAGTAACCCTAACATGCCTCTGCTATCATTCGGTTACATATACAACGTTTGGAATCCCGACCAGCACGGAAC
>JBAVNO010000264.1:0-12574 GCA_049691095.1 Alphaproteobacteria bacterium
AGCTCGCGCCGCGCAATTCGGCCAGCACCGCCGCCTCGTCGTCGTTGAGGCCGGCGAAATAGCGCGCCCAGTCCGCGTCGACCGCGCCCGGGTCGTGCAGGTAGCGGGAATAGAGTTCGGCTATGAACGCGGCGTTCGCGCCCAATGAGAAAGAGACGTCCATCTGCTTTGGATTCATGACCGGATTGGGAGGTTTTTCGACCGTTCTTGCCGTCGCGCCAGGGGCACCCGAGCGCGCCTGGCGACTATCGGACAATTATGGTTAATATCTTGTTTCACAAGGGGCATTCGTCAAACGCGAGGGCTCTTATTCCGGGCGACGAACGAGCCTCGATTGCGAGGTCCCGGACCAAAACCCTATTTCTTCAAGAGCTTGACCATGAGCTTGGCGGTCTCGGCCGGGGTCTTGGCCACCGCGATGCCGGCCTTCTTCAGGGCCTCGATCTTGTCCCCGGCCTTGCCCTTGCCGCCCGAAACGATTGCGCCCGCATGTCCCATGCGGCGGCCGGGCGGCGCGGTGCGTCCGGCGATGAAGGCGGCCACCGGCTTCTTGGTCCGCGAGGACCTGATGAAGTCGGCCGCCTCCTCCTCGGCGGTGCCGCCGATCTCGCCGATGAGGATGATGCCCTTGGTGTCGCGGTCGGCGAGGAACATTTCGAGGCAGTCGATGAAATTGGTGCCGTTGACGGGGTCGCCGCCGATGCCGATGCAGGTCGATTGGCCGAGACCGGTGGCGGTGGTGTGCGCCACCGCCTCGTAGGTGAGCGTCCCGGACCGCGAGACGATGCCGATCTTTCCCGGCATGTGGATGTGGCCGGGCATGATGCCGATCTTGCATTGACCGGGCGTGATCACCCCGGGGCAGTTCGGGCCCACGAGCCTGGTCTTCGACCCCTGCAGCGCGCGCTTCACCCGCACCATGTCGAGAACCGGGATTCCCTCGGTGATGCACACGACGAGCGCCACCTTGGCGTCCACGGCCTCGAGGATCGCGTCCGCCGCGAACGGCGGGGGCACGTAGATGACGCTGGCATCCGCCCCGGTCGCGGCCACCGCCTCGGCCACCGTGTCGAAGACGGGAAGCCCCAGATGCTTGGTGCCGCCCTTTCCGGGCGTGACCCCGCCCACCATGCGCGTGCCGTAGGCGATCGCCTGCTCGGAATGGAACGTGCCCTGGGCGCCGGTGAAGCCCTGGCAGATCACTTTCGTCTTGGAGGAAACCAGAACAGCCATCAGGCGGCCGCCTTCACCGCCTTGACGATCTTCTTCGCCGCATCCTCGAGACTCGAAGCGGGAAGAATCTTCAGGCCGGACCTCTCCAGGATCTCCTTGCCGAGATCCACATTCGTTCCCTCGAGCCGCACGACCAGCGGCACGACCAGGTTCACCTCGCGCACCGCGGCCACGATTCCTTCCGCGATCACGTCGCAGCGCATGATGCCGCCGAAGATATTGACCATGATCCCTTCCACCTTGGGGTCGCCGACGATGAGCTTGAAGGCGGTGGAGACGCGCTCGCGCGTGGCGCCGCCGCCGACGTCGAGGAAATTGGCCGGTTCGCCGCCCGCCATCTTGATCGTGTCCATCGTCGCCATGGCCAGTCCCGCGCCGTTCACCATGCAGCCGATATTGCCGTCGAGCCGGATGTAATTGAGTCCGTTGCGCGCCGCTTCGGCCTCGGCCGGGTCTTCTTCGTCCGCGTCGCGAAGCTCCTCGATCTCCTTGTGCCGGAACAAGGCGTTTTCATCGAACGTCATCTTCGAATCGAGCGCGATGACGTCGCCTTCGGCCGTCACCACCAGGGGATTGATTTCGATCAGGCTGGCATCGAACGCCACGAATGCCTTGTACAGGTTGCCGATGAGGGCCGCCGCCTTGGTGGCGACGTCGCCCTCGAGCCCGAGCGCATAGGCGACCTTGCGCGCGTAGAAGGGCTCGGCGCCGATGGCGGGGTCGATCGCCACCTTGACCAATTTCTCGGGCGACTTGGCCGCGACCTCTTCGATGTCCATGCCGCCCGCGGCCGAGGCGAGAATGGTGACGCGGCTCGTCGCCCGGTCGATGAGGAGGCTCAGGTAAAGTTCCTGGGCGATGTTGCGGCCTTCTTCGACATAGACGCGCTTGACCTCGCGCCCCATGGGGCCGGTCTGGTGGGTGACCAGTTTACGGCCCAGCAGGGAAGCGGCCGCCGCGCGCGCCTCGGCCACCGAGCGCACGATCTTGACGCCGCCGGCCTTGCCGCGGCCGCCGGCGTGGATCTGGGCCTTCACGACGAAGACCGGCCCGCCCAAGCTCTTGGCGGCCTGCTCGGCCTCTTTGGGCGTATAGGCCACCGCGCCCCGCGGCACCGGAACGCCGTAGCGGGAGAGGAGGAGTTTGGCCTGGTATTCGTGGATGTTCATGCGGAGCCGCTTGGCCGAAGGACGAAGGGCGCGGCCTTGGCCGGCGCCGGGCGCTCATAACAAAGCCGGAAAACCCGTTCGAGGCAAGGGCCGCAAGCGGCGGCCGCCGGAGCCGGTGCGATCCTCGCGATGGAAACGCCGGACGGAAGCATGACGCCCCGGCCCGCGCGCAGGGCGAAAGCCGTCAGGCGGTCTCGTACCGGAAGGTGAGGCCGAGCTCGCCCGCCAGCGAAACCACCCCGGCCAGGCACCCCGGCGCCCTCTCGTGGCGCACGGAGACCGCGAAGCGCGCGATGTACTGGTCGCCGGTGGCGCCGATCAATCTCTCGGCGTTCATGCGCACGACGCGGGCGCCGTGCTCGTCCAGGATCTTGATGATCCTCGCCACCAGTCCCGGACGGTCGCCACCTGACAGGATGATGCGGTGGGTGATCCGGCTGGCGGGCCCGGCCACGGGCTTCAACACGAATTCGTTCACCTTGAACTCGCCGCTCTGCACCTCGGGCAGCGCGGAGAGATCCTGGCGCAGGGTGTCGACCGTCTGACCCTTGGGCAGCTCGTAGAGCAACGTCATTTCCGCGCCGCGCCCCAGCGCCGCGAAGGTCACGTCGCCCAGGCTTCCGCCCAGTTCGAACAGGCGGCCGGTGAGCTTGGAGATCAGCCCCGGCCGATCGGGGCCCAGGTACGAAATCAGTGCGTTGTCCGCCATGGCTGCGTGATCCTCCGTTCTTCCGCCGCTGTTTAGCGCTTCATCGCCTTGAGCATCGCCTGGCCGATCTGGACGATGGTTTCGGCCACCTCGACGCCGGCTTTTTTCAGCGCTTCTTTCTTGGCCTGGGCGGTGTCGCGGCCACCCGAGACGATGGCGCCGGCATGTCCCATGCGCCGCCCCGGCGGCGCCGCCGCGCCGGCGATGAAGGCGGCGACCGGCTTTTTCTTGCCCTTCCACGACTTCACGAAGTCGGCCGCGTCGATCTCGGCAGTGCCGCCGATTTCCCCGATAAGCACGATGCCGTCGGTATCCGGATCGTCGAGGAACAGCGTCAGCGCGTCGACGAAATTGGTGCCGTTCACCGGATCGCCGCCGATGCCGATCACCGTCGATTGACCGAGCCCCGCCGCAGCCGTCTGCACCACGGTTTCGTAGCTCAGGGTTCCCGAGCGCGACACGACGCCGATCTTGCCGGGCGTGTGGATATAGCCGGGCATGATGCCGATCTTGCCGATGCCGGGCGAGATGACGCCCGGGCAGTTGGGGCCGACGAGACGGGTCGGCCGGTCCTTCATCTCGCGCCGCACCCGCTGCATGTCGTGGACCGGAATGCCGTCGGTGATGCACACGACGAGCTCCATCCCGGCCTCGACCGCCTCGAGGATGGCGTCGGCCGCGAAGGCCGGCGGCACGAAGATGCCCGACGCATTCGCGCCGGTCTTGGCCCGCGCCTCGGCCACGGTGTCGAAAACGGGGAGATCGAGATGCGTGGTGCCGCCCTTATCCGGGGTCACGCCGCCCACCATCTTGGTGCCGTACTTGATCGCCTGTTCGGAGTGAAAGGTGCCCTGGGCCCCGGTGAATCCCTGGCAGATGATCTTGGAGTTCTTCGTAATCAGGACGGCCATTACGCGACCCCCTTCACGGCTTCGACAATCTTCCGGGCGGCCTCATCCATCGAATGGACGGGTTGGATCGCGAGGCCGGATTTCTTGAGGATCTCATGACCCAGATCGACGTTGGTGCCCTCGAGCCGCACCACCAGCGGCTTGCTCAGGCCCACCTCGCGCGCGGCGCTCACCAGCCCTTCCGCGATCGAGTTGCAGCGCATCATGCCGCCGAAGACGTTGAGCAGGATGCCCTTCACGTCGGCATCGGAATAGATGAGCTTGAACGCCGCCGACACGCGGTCGGGCGTCGCCGCGCCCGCGATGTCGAGGAAATTCGCGGCCTCGCCGCCGTAATATTTCAAAATGTCCATGGTGGCCATCGACAGCCCGGCGCCGTTGACCATGAGCCCGATATTGCCGTCGAGCTTGACGTAATTCAGGTTGTGGCGCGACGCCTCGAGCTCGAGCGGGTCGATCTCGTGATCGTCGCGAAGCTCCTCGATCTCGCGGTGGCGATAGAGCGCGTTGTCGTCGAAGCTCATCTTGCAATCGAGCGCGATCATTTCGCCCCCGCCCGTGACCACCAGGGGGTTGATCTCGATCAGCTCGGCGTCGAGCTCGATGAAGGCGCGGAAGATTTCCATCATCATTCTCTGCGCCTGGCGGCCGGTCTTGCCCTTGAGTCCCAGATCGTAGGACAGCCGCCTTGCGTGGTGGTCCCGGAAGCCGATGCCGGGCCCGAGGCGGACCTTGAAGATCTTTTCCGGCGTCGCGGCTGCGACCTCTTCGATGTCCATGCCGCCCTCGGTCGACGCCATGACCGTGATGCCGTTGGTGTCGCGGTCGTTGAGCATCACGAAATAGAGCTCTTTCTTGATGTCGCAGCCGGACTCGATGTAGACGCGCCGGACGATCTGGCCCTGCGGGCCCGTCTGCTCCGTCACCAGGCGCATCCCGAACATCTTGTCGGCCGCCGCCACCGCTTCCTGGAGCGAGCGGACGATCTTGACGCCGCCGGCCTTACCCCGCCCGCCGGCGTGGATCTGCGCCTTGACGGCCATGACATCCTCGTCGAGCCACTTGGCGACCTGTTCGGCCTCGTGTGCGGAGTAGGCCACGTCGCCCAGCGGGACCTTGATGTCGTATTTGTCCAGAAGGTGCTTCGCCTGATATTCGTGAATATTCATCCGCTCTCACCCCGGTTGCGTCGCGGTGCCGGCGCCGCCCCATAGCCCAAAACCAAACCTTGCATTAAGACCAACGTGCAGTTGTCACGCAACGTCCCTATTTGTCGCACCTTTTCGCCACATCTTGTGGCCGGTGCCCCGGAGGCGCAGCGTTCGGTCCGCGCGCCGGGCGCGAAAACTTGCCGGCGATTACCTGGCTGCGGCCTTCTTCGCCTTCGCGGCCGGTTTTCCGGCCGGAGCCCCCAGCTTCTTGAGGATCTGGGCCGACACCGAAACGAGCGTGCGCACCGAGTCGACGGACTTGGCGAATTCGCCGCGCTCGCGGGCATTGAGGGTGATCTCGACCACCCGCTCGACCCCCCCGGCGCCGATCACGGCCGGCACCCCGACGTACAAATCCTTCACGCCGTACTGGCCCGACAACCACACCGCGCAGGGCATCACCCGTTTCTTGTCCCTGAGGTACGACTCGGCCATTTCGATCGCCGAGGTCGCCGGCGCGTAGAAGGCCGAGCCGGTCTTGAGCAGTCCGACGATCTCGCCGCCGCCGAATCGGGTCCGCTCCACGATCGCGTTCAGCCGCTCGTCCGTGGTCCAACCCATCTTCACCAGGTCGGGCAGCGGGATGCCCGCGACGGTTGAATAGCGCGTCAAAGGGACCATGGTGTCGCCGTGCCCGCCCAGCACGAAGGCGGTCACATCCTTGACCGACACCTTGAACTCGTCGGCGAGGAAGTACCGGAAACGGGCGGCGTCCAAGACGCCCGCCATGCCCACGACCTTGTTGTGGGGCAGCCCGCTCACCTCCCGGACCACCCAAACCATGGCGTCCAGCGGGTTGGTGACGACGATCACGAAGGCATTGGGGCAATGCCTGCGGATGGCCTGACCCACCGAGGACATGACCTTGGCGTTGATCTCGATCAGGTCGTCGCGGCTCATCCCCGGCTTGCGCGGCACACCGGCGGTGATGATGACGACGTCGGCGCCTTTCATGTCCTTGTAGTCGTTGGTGCCTTTGAAGGCGCCGTCTAAACCGGCGACGGGGGACGATTGGGCGAGGTCGAGGCCCTTGCCCTGGGGAAGCCCCTCGAGGATGTCGAACAGCACGACATCCCCCAGCTCTTTGAGGCCAACGAGGTGCGCCAGGGTGCCGCCAATGTTGCCGGCGCCCACCAGGGCGATCTTTCGCCGTGACATGAGTCCTCCCTTGTCCGAAGACGTTTCTAAGGGCTGCTCCGGGCGCGGCACGCGCGCCGCCGGGGGCCCTTGTTTTTTCTAGCTAGTATCGTGAATCCCGCACCTTGGCAAGGTGGAAGGCCCCCGGGGCAAGGTGGAAGGCCCCCGGGCCGCAGCGGCGCCCCCGGTTTGCCCCCGCGGGCGGATGGCGGCGCGGTGCCAGACACCCGGGCGCGGAAGCGAGCGGCCGCGATCAGGCGTAGTCGAGCCCGATGTCTGCGGAAGGCGCCGACTGGGTGATCCGCCCCACCGAGACGCAATCGACGCCCGTCTCGGCGATGGCCCGGATGGTCTCGAGGGTGACCCCCCCGGAGGCTTCGGTCCTGGTCCTGCCCCGCGCCAACCGGACCGCCGCCGTCAGGGTTTCGAGGCCCATATTGTCGAGCAGCAGCCGTTTCGCGCCGGCCGCAAGCGCTTGCTCGACCTGGGCCAGGCTGTCGCACTCGACCTCGATGTCGGTCAGCCCCGCCGCCTTGGCCGCGGCCACGGCCGCGCCGACTCCGCCCGCGACGGCGATATGGTTGTCTTTGATCAGCACCCCGTCATAGAGCCCCATGCGGTGATTCTCCGCGCCGCCCAAATGGGTCGCGTATTTTTCCAGGCGCCTCAGCCCCGGCAGCGTCTTGCGGGTATCGAGCAGCACCGCCCCGGTCCCTTCGATCCGATCCGCATACGTCCGCGTCAAGGTCGCGATGCCCGAGAGGTGCTGGGCCAGGTTGAGCGCCGTGCGCTCGGCGGTGAGGAGCGGGCGGGCGGGCCCCTCGATGCGGGCCAGCACCGTGCCGGCCGGAACCTGCGCGCCGTCCGGAACCAGGATTTCGATCTTGCATGCAGGAGACAGCCGCCGGAATACGCGCGCGGCGATCTCGATTCCCGCCACCACCAGCGCCTGGCGGGTCCGCATCTCCGCCGTAAGCCGCGCCGTGTCGGGGATGACGGCGTTGGTCGTCACATCGCCGCCGCCGATATCCTCGGCCAGCGCCAAGTCGATGACGCGGTCGATGTCGGTATCCGAGAGTTTCATGTCACCCGCCCGTGCGCCCGCGACGGCGGCGCGCGCCTGCTGCCGTGGCTGCCGGCGATCATACAGGGGAGAGCGGCGGTCAGGCGACCCCGCGCATTGCCGCTCCGGCCGTGGACGCGGCCGCAGGGGGGGACATTTCGAGCATCCTGACCAGCGGTTTCAAGGCCGCCTGACGCAGCGCCTCGGGCATCTCGATGCGGGGCGCCATGTTGGCCATGCACAGGTAGAGCTTTTCCATGGTGTTCAGCGCCATGAACGGGCAGTTGTTGCACTGGCAGCTCTCGTCCATGCCCGGCGCCGGGATGAAGTGTTTCCCCGGCACCCGCTTTTCCATCTGATGGATGATGTGGGACTCGGTCGCGATGATGAACTCGGTGTCCGGCGACTCGCTCACATATTTGATGAGCGACGACGTCGAGCCGACATGGTCGGCCATGGCCAGGATCGGTTCGGGGCATTCCGGGTGCGCGGCCAGCTTGGCGGTGGGATGCCGCTCCTTGAGGCGCACGATTTCGCGTTCCGAGAACTGCTCGTGAACGATGCAGGTTCCCGGCCACAGCACCATGTCGCGGCCCGTCTTTCGCATCAGATAAGCCCCCAGATGCCGGTCGGGTGCGAACAGGATCGGCTGGTCCTCGGGGATCTGGCGGATGATGGCCTCGGCGTTCGACGAGGTGACGATGATGTCGGACAGCGCCTTCACCTCCGCCGAGCAGTTGATGTAGGTGAGCGAAACGTGCCCCGGGTGCCGCTCGCGCCACAGACGGAACGTATCGGCCGGGCAGGACGATTCGAGCGAGCAACCGGCATCGACGTCGGGGATGAGGACGGTGCGGTCGGGGCTCAGGATTTTCGCCACCTCGGCCATGAAGCGGACGCCACAGAACACGATCACGTCGGCCTTCGTGGCGGCCGCCTTGCGCGAGAGATCGAGCGAATCGCCGACGAAATCGGCCACGTCCTGGATTTCGCCCTCCTGGTAATAGTGGGCGAGGATGACCGCGTTCCGCTCGCGTTTCAGGCGCGCGATCTCGCCCTCGAGATCGATGAACGGATCGAGGTCCTTGGGCGACAGGGCGCCTGCCCCCGCGGTCACGACGGTATCGATCATTCCTGCCTTATCCTCTTCTCTCCCATCTCGACGCCGGCGACGGCATTACCCCCGCCGACGCTCCGAAAGCCCGTGCGCCGAGCCGGTCAACCTACCATACCTATCCTAAATGAAGGCGCAGGCGCCGCCAATTTCAATGGTATGGCGCCACCCGGTGCGCCGGCGGGACCGGACCGGCCCGGTGCCGCCGAACCAGGGTCCGCGTCGCAATCACCGCATGTTAACCATTGCGTGCGAAAGTTGTATTCGCGAACCCTAATGATGCCTGTGCCGCCATGGACCAACGCAACGCAATCAGACCCACGGAAGTCATCGAGGTGACTGCCAACCGCCCGCACCCGTCGGGGTCTCCGCCCATGAACGAAGGCGCCACGGACGTTCCAAACGGTCCCGCACACGCCGGGCGCAAGCGTGTCCGGCCCACGGACCGGACGCTCCGCGAGCAGATGCTCATCACCGATCTGCAGATCGAGCGCCGCAAGGCGATGCTGCGGTTCACGAGTGAGGACGTCGACATTCTCACCGAGATGTATCCGATCGTGAAGCAGGAGATCGCCGACATCGTCGCCAAGTTCTATGAACAGCAGACGGCGATCCCCGAAATCGCCCTTGTCATCGGCGATGCCGAGACGCTGAAGCGCCTTCAAAAAGAGATGCACGCATATGTGCTCGACCTGTTCAGCGGGCAGTACGGCGCAGACTATGTCAACAAGCGCCTGCGCATCGGGCTCGTTCACAAGCGTATCGGCGTGGGACCGAAGTTGTATCTGGCGGGCATGCTCAACTTGCGCGCCTTGCTTCATGACCGGATCGGTCTGCACACTCCGGCGGAACGCGAGGCGCCGGGCTTGCGCCGCAAACGATTCGATGCGCTGGAGAAGCTGATGTTCTTCGACGTCGCGTTGGTGTTCGATACTTACGTTCGAACCCTGATGGCCGAGCTCGAAAACAGCCGCGATGCGACCGAGCAATATGCGGCCAATCTGGAGGCGGTCGTCGAAATGCGCACGCAACAGCTTCGGGCCTTGGCGCGCGTCGATTCGCTCACCGGCCTCACGAACCGGCGCGTATTCAACGAAGAACTCGCACGGGAGATGAAGATCGCAAAAAGGACGAAACTGCCCGTCAGCCTCGTTTATTTCGATCTCGACGGCTTCAAGTCCGTGAACGATGAAAGCGGTCATGCGGAAGGCGATCGACTCCTGACCGCGGTCGGCGAGGCCGTCAGGCGCGCCGTCCGAGAGGGGGAAACCGCCTGCCGGTTGGGCGGGGACGAATTCGCCATCATCATGCCGCGCGTGGCTCTGGAAGAGGCCGAGTTCGGGGCCCGGCGCATCGCCGAGGAAATCCAGAAAACGGGGGATCCCCGCATCGGTCTCAGCATCGGTGTCGCCCAGGCGCACCCCGGCGAGCCGGTTTCGCCCGAGGAACTCCTGCGCCGGGCCGACGTCTCGATGTACCGGGCGAAATCGAATCGCAGGGGCAACGGTGCGGACGCATCGGTCCGTATCGTGCATTACGACGATTCGCTCACCTTCATGGAACCCAAGGATAGCAACGGCGCCGCCTAGCCCGCCGTCCGGTCCAAACCGGACGCGATATGACGGTGTATGGCCGGGGCCGTCCGCGCCTCGGCATCGCCGCAGGTCCGAATTCTTCTAAGATTTAATATAAAATAAACCACTCTAATATTAGGGTTTCTTGAAACGCCGCGATGCGCGCAGGAGGCCATGATGTCGCGCCGCGAATACGCCAGACCGAACGGCCCCGGTCACCCGGGCGCAACCGAGCGCGAGTTCGGCGTGCATACCCTCAATCCGATCGCACAGTGCCGGGCTTTACCGTCGAGCGCGCCGCCGGATTACGCCGGCGAACCCTGCCGCGCAGACCAGTCGCCGGCCGAGCAGATCCGGCTCACAGCCCGCGAGATCAAGCGCCGGAAGGCGACCCTCCGTTTCACCGCGGTGGACGCCGGCGTCCTCGCCAAATTGCTCCCCGTCGCGACGGCGGAGATCGACGACATCGTCGCCAGATTCTACGAGCACCAGGTCTCGGTCCCCGAGATCGCACGCGTGATAGGCGACGGCGAGACCTTACGCCGCCTCCGCGGAACCATGCGCTCCTACATCCTCGATCTGTTCTCCGGACGCTATGACTTGGAATACGTGAACACGCGTCTTCATATCGGCGCGGTCCACCGGCGCATCGGCGTGAGACCAGACCTGTATCTGGCCAGCATGTGCCAGTTGAGGCTGCTCCTTGGTGACATGATCGAGCGACATGCGCCCGCCAATCTTGCGGTGCCGGATCTTCTCCCGAGGCGGCTCGACGCCCTCGACAAGCTGATGTTCTTCGACAGCGCGCTCATCTTCGACGCCTATGTCGGCAGTCTGGTGGGGGAGCTCAAATCCAGTCACCGGCGACTCGAGACGTTGTCGCGGACGGACTCCCTCACCGGTCTCCTGAACCGCCGCGTCTTCGACGAGACGCTCCGGCGCGAGATCAAGATCGCGGGTCGAACGGGTACACCGGTCAGCCTGGCCTACATCGATCTCGACCGTTTCAAGAAATTGAACGACGAGGAGGGCCACGCCGAGGGCGACCGTGTGCTTGTTCTCGTGGGGGACGTCCTTCGCCGATCCCTGCGGGAAGGAGATGCGGCGTTCCGGCTGGGCGGAGACGAGTTCGGCATCGTCATGCCCCGCACCCGGGCCAAGGAGGCCGAAATCGCCTGCCGGCGCATCGGAATCGAGTTCAGGAAACGGTGCGGGTCCCGCGGGCAATCGAGCATCGGCATCGCCGAGGTCTGGCCCGACGGCACGGTCGCGCCCGAAGACCTGCTTCGCCGCGCCGACGCCGCCATGTACGAGGCGAAACGAGGCAAAGGCAATATGGTGCGGATCGTTCTCGCGCTTCCCGATCCGGACACGTCCGGGCAGCCACCCGGTCAAGCCGCCAGCGCCTAACGCCCGGTGCGCTTCGCCTCCAGGCGGCGATGCGCCGCGCGCAGATAGTCCTCCCCCTGCATCTCGACGAGGCGCGACGCCGTGCGCCGGAAGGCCATCGCCCCTTGCCCCGCCACATACAAAGCCCCGGGCGGCGCCTCTGCGCTGCACACCAGCTTCACCCGCCGCTCGTACAGGACGTCGATCAAATGCATGAACCGCCGCGCCTCGTTGCGCAATTCCGGGCCCATGACCGGAATCGCGGAGATCAGCACCACGTCGAACCGGTCGGCGAGCGCGAGATAGTCGGCCGCCCCGAGCGGCCGGGCGCAAAGCGAGTCGAAGTCGAACCAGGCGATGGGGCCCGCCGCGCGCGGCACCTCGAGGCTGCGGCCCTGCACCTTCACGCTCACCGGTTCGACGTCGAGCCCGTAGGCGAGGCTCGCGAACTCGCCGCCAAGAATCGTCTCGGCCTTGGCCCCGTCGCCCTCGATCAGGTGATAGACGCCGCGGGCCTTGAGCATGGTCCCGCGATAGTCGGTGTCGCCGTCGAGGTGGAGGACATCGAGGCGCTCCTTGAGCAGGGCGACGAAGGGAAGGAACAGCTCCCGTTGCAGCCCGTCCCGGTACAGATCGTCGGGGGCGTCGTTCGACGTCGCGACCAGGACCACGCCGGAGTCCAGCAGCGCAGTGAACAGACGGCCGAGGATCATGGCGTCCGCGATGCTGGTCACCTCCAGCTCGTCGAAGCAAAGAAGCGGGGTTTCGCCCACGATCGTCTCGGCCAGCCCGAGAAGGAGGTCGCCGGCCGAGCGTTTCGGATCGCGGCGCGCCGCGAGCCGGGCCCGGTGGAGCCGGTCGTGGACCTCGGCCATGAAGGCATGGAAATGGACCCGCCGTTTTCCCGCCGCCGGGGCGGAGCGGTGGAACAGATCCATCAGCATCGACTTGCCGCGCCCGACATCGCCGTAGAGGTAGACGCCGCGGGGCGCCGGCCGGCCGGCCCCGGTCCCTAAGAGCCGGGCCGCCAGCCCCCGCCGCTTCGCCCGCCGGCCCGATGCGCC
>JBAVNO010000265.1:0-2982 GCA_049691095.1 Alphaproteobacteria bacterium
CATCAGCCGCTCGTTGGGCACGCCCGCCGCCACCGCCATGGCGTCGGCCCTGCCCATCTCGTCGTTGGTCAGCAGGCTCGCGGTGCTGGTGAAGATGCTCATCGCCGTGGCTTCGTCTCCGGCAGGGACGCCCGAATACGCCAGCCGCCAACGCGGCCGGGTTGCGGCGGCCAGAATGTGGCGGCCAGAATGTGGCGGCCAGAATAGCGGGGCGGCCCTGCCTGCGCCACCGGTCGCTGCCGCACAATGTTCCGTTGAAGGGCCGCCGCGCAGCGCCTAATGTGGCAACCGTTTTGCGGGGCGCGGCCAGTCGCTTCCCGGCCCCGCCGCCGGCAAGAAACCCAGGGACGCGCCGGCCCGCAACGTGGATTCGGTCGGAATAACCATGACGGACATTCGCCCAGACCGGCGCCCAGACCGGCGCCCAGACCGGCGCCCAGAGCGGCGCCACGACTGGAGTGTGGACGAGGCGCTCGCGCTGCTCGAGGCGCCGCTTCTCGATCTGCTCCACCGCGCCCAGACCGTTCACCGGGCCCATCACCCGGACAACGCGATCCAGCTCGCGAGCCTGCTCAGCATCAAGACCGGCGGCTGCCCCGAGGACTGCAATTACTGTCCCCAGTCGGCCCATTTCGAGACCGCCGTGCGCCGCGAGCCCATGCTCGAGGTGACCCATGTCCTCGAGGCGGCCCAGGCGGCCCGCGATCATGGCGCGACCCGTTTCTGCATGGGCGCGGCCTGGCGTCAGGTCCGTAACGGACCCGAATTCGATGCGGTGCTCGACATGGTCCGCGGGGTGCGCGCCCTGGGGCTGGAGGCCTGCGTGACGCTGGGCATGCTGACCCAGGACCAGGCCGACCGGCTGGCCGAAGCGGGGTTGACCGCCTACAACCACAACATCGACACCGGACCCGCCTTCTATGGCGAGATCATCGGCACCCGGACCTTCGAAGACCGGCTCGACACCCTGGAAAAGGTGCGCCGCGCCGGAATCACCCTTTGCACCGGCGGCATCATCGGCATGGGCGAGAGCCTCCGCGACCGGGCCGGCATGCTTCAGGTGCTGGCCACCCTGTCGCCCCACCCGGAAAGCGTCCCCATCAATGCGCTGGTGGCGGTACCGGGCACGCCGCTCGCCGATCAGCCGCCGGTCGAGCCGCTGGAGCTGGTGCGCATGTGCGCCGCGGCGCGGATCATGATGCCGGCCGCCCGGGTGAGATTGAGCGCCGGGCGCAGCCGATTGAGCCGCGAGGCGCAGATTCTGTGTTTCCTCGCCGGGGCCAACTCGATCTTCTTCGGGGAGCGGCTGCTCACGACGGCCAACAGCGCCGAGGACGAGGACCTGGCGCTGCTCGAGGCCATCGGCGCCCGCCCGCTGCCGCCCATGGCCGCCGAGGCCGGCGATGGAAGTGGCGGGAACGGCGCGACGGACCACGGCGACACCCGCGCGGCTGCCCGGTGACGCCTTGCCGGCCGCGCAACCTTCCTGCCGGCAGGCGCGGCACGGTATAGTCCGCACGCAAGCGTGACTTGTCCCCGCCGCCGCCGGCGCCAATATCTCGACTCGAGGGGTTATTGGGCGGGCGCTTTACGTCCAGGCGCGGGAACAAGGCCGATCGCTTTCCGGGAGCGTGTCATGCCGATCTCAACCACTTTCAAATATCTTGGCTTGTGTCTCACCCTTTCCGGCGCGTTGGCCGTGGCCGGGTGCGCCTTGCCGGCGACCCAGGCCGAGCTGCTGGTCCCGAAAACGGACGACAACACCTTCGGCTATACCGACAAGGACGCCGGAGGCGGGCTCTACGAGATCGAATTCATCGGGCCGGAGGTGAAGACACGGGAGATCGTGCGCCAATGGGTGGCCAACGCCGCCGACGTGGCGCGGCGCACCAACGACGATCTCGTCTTGTGGCGGGCGGCGCAGTTCGCTCTGCAGAAGGGCGCGCCGGAATTCGTCGTGACCGGCGCCAAGCGCGAAACCCAGTATTACATCGTCGGCCGCGATTACGAGACGATTCAGGACGCGGTCTATTCGAACATCACGCCGATGAATCCGCTCTACTATTCGGCCACCTTCTTCCGTCCCCTGGCAACGCTGACCGTGTCGCTCGACCCGGCGGCGAAGGGCGACAAATACGACGCCGAACAGGTGGCCGCTCAGATGGAGCAGAAATACGCGCAAGGGCTGGCCAGCGCCGGCGAGCCGCAACACTATTTCTATTTCGGCCCCTCCGCGTTCATCCAAAGTTACAAGACCAGGGGAGAGGAGGAAGCCGCGCGGAAGGAACGGGAGGAAGGCGAAGATGCCTACCGGCGCTTCCGCTCGACCGGGCCGGAGTATTACAAGCCCTATCACGGCCCCCAATAGGCCGGTCGGGCTAGGCCCCGAGCGGCCTCAGGCCATTTTGCCCTTGCCTTGAGCCACCATGTCCAGGGCCTCGTAAAGGCATTCGACTCCGTTCTGCTGGCTCCCCAGGATCTTGTAGCGTCCCATGATGATCGAGCCCACCGGCACCGGCATCGGCTTGGGCTGGTAGCCCATCACCGCGGACCGGCCGTCGGGGCGGAGCATCTCGCTCACGGATTCTTCCCGGTCATTCTTCCCGGTATAGTCGGGCCATGATCGTTCTGGTGACGGATTTCGGACTCGCCGGACCCTATGTGGGCCAGATGAAGGCGGTGCTCGTGCGCGAGGCGCCCGGCGTGCCGGTCATCGATCTCCTCGCCGATGCCCCCGTTTTCGACCCCATGGCGGCGGCGTATCTGCTTGCGGCCTATGTGGAAGAATTCCCGCCCGGCTCCGTGTTCCTGTGCGTGGTCGATCCCGGCGTCGGCAGCGGGCGCGGCGCGGTCATCATGCAGGCGGACGGGCGCTGGTTCGTGGGACCGGACAACGGCCTGTTCGCGATCGTGGCGCGCCGCGCCGGCCAGTCGCGCTGGTGGGACATCGCCTGGAAGCCTCCGCGGTTGTCGGCCTCGTTC